>CAZIDB010000001.1:0-4624 GCA_964537965.1 uncultured Melioribacter sp.
GTTACGATGACAATCGAGACAAGCTGCCATTGTAAACGATTTAACCTGGGAAACAGTTTCCATATTTTCAATTTTACCATGACAGTTAGCGCAATCAATTCCTTTATTAACATGAACGCTGTGATTGAAGTATGCAAAATCCGGAACCCTGTGAATTCTATTCCAGGGAATCGGTTCTTTCTTTTCGTAATAGTTTCTTAGTTTAACAATTTCAGGTCTGTCCTTGCGTGCTACCGAATGACAATTCATACAAATGTTTGCGGCAGGAATGACAGCCTGCGGAGATTTTTCTACACCGGTATGGCAGTACTTGCAATCAATACCCATTGTACCGGCATGAAGTTTGTGTGAAAACTTAATAGGTTGTTCAGGTTGATAACCAATTCCATCTCTCTCCGGTCTTGCAATGTAATATGTTAATGCAAAGGTAACCAGCACAACAAAAATGGTAATTGGAACCCGCACCTTAAGAGTGTAATCCAGTAGAGTTTTTTTCATTTCATTTCTGAATTAATAAATAATTTTTAACTTTCCGGAAAATTATTTCTGAGTGTTGCCCTCATATCTTACTCATTCTTTCGACGCCCTCGTATGGAGTCAAGATATAAACAGATTCAATATCTTTTATTTGTTGTTTTAATTTAGTAAATATCAATAAAAAACAAAAATATTTTGTGAGTTTTCTTAAAATTTTTTTTTTAGAAGGTAAATGGACGTGAAAATCCTGTAATCAGTTTTTCCTTTCGATTATAAAATCTACAAGACTGAATAAAGCTTCTTTGGTTTCCGAAGATGAGAAGATACTTAAATTGTTCTTTGCCATATCAGCGTATTTTTTTGCTGTTTGGTTTGCATATTCTATTCCCCCATTATTTTTAACGAAGTCAATTATTTCTTTCACTTCATCGTTTTTACTCCCGCTTTTTATCTTTTTTAGGATTGATGAAGAAAAAGATTTGCTGCCGTTTTGTAAAGCATAAATAAGCGGCAGAGTTATTTTCTTTTCTTTGATATCTCCACCAAGAGGTTTACCGATAATTTTAGATGTACCGATGTAATCAAGAATATCATCGCGAATCTGAAAAGCAATCCCAAGATTCTCTCCAAAAGATTTCATTGCTGATGTGTATTCAACATTTGTTGTTGCGGATAAAGCTCCTATTTCACAACACGTAGATAAAAGAGAAGCAGTTTTATCTGAGATAATTCTGAAGTAAGTCTGTTCGTCAATGTCTAACTTTTTTGTTTTTTTTATTTGAAGCAGTTCCCCCTCCGACATCCTTTTAACTGCATTAGTTATGATTCCAAGAAAATCAAAATCTTTTCCTTCAACAGACAACATCAATCCCCTGGATAAAAGATAATCACCCATAAGAACAGAAATCTTGTTTTTCCAAATTGCATTTATAGATGGAAAGCCGCGACGCGTATCCGAATTATCAACCACATCATCATGGATTAAAGTTGCAGTATGAAGCAATTCTACTAAATTTGCACCGCGGTAAGTCCGTTCGTTTATTCCACCTGATATCTTTGCAGAAAGTAAAACCAGTAACGGTCTTATCTTTTTCCCTTTTTGTTTTAATATGAACCGGGTGACCAGATCAACAATACTGACATCGCTTTTCATTGACTTCTTAAAAAGGTCACTGAACAACCGGAGTTCTTTCTCAATAGATTGGCTTATGGTGTTTAAGTTAGAATTCAAGTTTTCTTCTGCGATAGTTTTGAAACGAATATACTTATTTCATATAATAAAACCAATGGAACGGCGAGAACTACCTGGGAAACAGGATCTGTACCGGGTGTTAAGATTGCAGATAGAACAAGAATTGCGACTAATGCATGTTTCCGGAAACGCCTCATAAATTTTGGAGTAAGTATACCAAGTTTGGAAAGGAAAAATGAAACCATGGGTAATTCAAATACTACTCCCGCAGCAAGCATAATGCTTGTAATAATTGAAAAGTATTCATCAATCGCAAAATTATTTTCAATTGAAGTTGAACCGAACTGTGCAGCAAAACTAAGACTTAGCGGAATCATAAGATAATAGGCAAATACAATTCCAATTAAAAAACACATTGTAGAGAACCATACAATAGCAGAAATGTACCGTCTTTCGGTTTTACGTAAAGCAGGTGAAATAAATTTCCAGAGTTGAAAAAATAAATTCGGAAGACTTAAAACTATTCCCCCAATGATTGCAATTTGCATGTAAATGAATAATTGCCCGAACGGTTTAAGGTTCTGAAGTTTTATCTTATTTGCTTTTGCAGGAATTAATAATATCTGGTCAACAAGGAAATCAATAAATATCCAGCATAAAATTGACCCGACAACAACACCAATTAACGAGTAGATAACGCGCCATCTTAATTCTTCAAGATGGTCAAGAAATGACATTTCCAATTCTTCAGTGTCATTTTCTATTTGCTCTTTATTGTAAGCTTCGTCCATCTACACCAGACTATTTTAGCAATTCTGGATAAAGAGGAAACTTTGAACAAAGCTGCTCAACATCATTTTTTACGTCTGCTAAAATCTTTTCATTATCAACATTGGTAAGCGCTTTATTAATAAGGTCAGCAATAGTTTCCATCTCAGGTTCTTTCATTCCGCGTGTCGTCATCGCCGGAGTTCCAATTCTTATTCCGCTTGTTACAAAAGGACTTCGCTGATCAAACGGGACCATATTTTTATTCACTGTAATTCCTGCTGTTCCCAAAGTATTCTCTGCCTGTTTGCCTGTAATATTTTTGTTTGTAAGATCAATAAGCATTAAGTGATTGTCGGTTCCGCCTGAAACAATATCATACCCCAGGCTGCTTAATTTATTTGCAAGAGTTTTGGCGTTCTTCATAATTTGCTTTGCATAATCTGTAAATGAATCCTGCAATGCCTCGCCGAACGCAACAGCTTTAGCCATAATGATGTGCATTAAAGGTCCACCCTGTATTCCGGGCATTACCATACTGTCAAAAATTTCAGACATTAATTTTATTCTATCACCTTTAGGAGTTTTAATACCAAGTTTATTCTCTCCGTCTTTTCCAATCAAAATGATTCCTGCTCTTGGTCCTCTTAAAGTTTTGTGAGTTGTGGAAGTAACAACATCACAGTATTCCAATGGATTGTTAAGCAAACCCTTGGATATCAGTCCTGCCGGGTGAGCCATATCGCACATAAGAAAAGCGCCCACAGAATCTGCAATCTGTCTGAACTTTGCATAATCCCAATCTCTTGAGTAAGCGCTGGCGCCGGTAATAATCATTTTAGGTTTTTCTTTTTTTGCAAGATCTTCAACCTGGTTATAATCGATTTGTTTAGTTTCCGGATTTAATGAATAGCCCACTGCACGGTAAAGTATTCCGGAAAAGTTAACCGGTGAACCATGTGTTAAATGCCCGCCGTGAGCAAGGTTAAGCCCAAGGAATGTATCGCCCGGTTTTAGTAAAGTCATAAAGACAGCCATATTAGCCTGAGAACCGGAATGCGGCTGAACGTTTGCATACTCGGCTCCGAAAAGTTTTTTAATTCTTTCCTTAGCAAGATTTTCTGCAAGGTCAACATATTCGCATCCGCCGTAATATCTTTTACCCGGATAACCTTCCGCATATTTGTTTGTCAATACGGAGCCTGCAGCAGACAATACAGCAAGACTTACAAAATTTTCGGAGGCGATTAATTCAAGATTTTTTTGCTGACGTTCAATTTCAAGTTTAGCAATATTAAGAACATCCTGGTCGGTAGATAAATATTTTAACATAATTTTTACGTAGTTAATTAAAGAATATATTTTAAAAGCTAATGCTTATTCAATTTTATCAACTCTGCGCTGGTGCCTTCCACCCTCAAATTTGGAATTAAGCCAGGCTTCCACAATTTTTTTTATATCATTTTCGTTAGTCAATCTTTCAGCTAAAGCCATAAAGTTGGCGTTATTGTGTTCTACAGATAACCTTGCCATCTCAACATTCAAAACCTGGGCTGCTCTTATTCCTTTAACTTTATTTGCAGTAATTGCAGCGCCAATTCCTGAGCCGCAAACACCAATACCTTTTTCTGCAATTCCTTTTGCAACATCCAAAGCTGCTGGTCTTATATAATCAGGATAATCAACAGAATCCGGAGTAAACGTTCCATGATCAATTACTTCAATCCCCTTTTCAAGAAGAATTTTTTTTACCATCTCCTTTACTTTAAAACCAGCGTGATCAGCTCCAATAGAAATTACCATCATCTTCCTTTCTTAAAAATTCTCAGGACGAATGAACCAAAGTTCGCCAAAATTAATTGAAAAATTAAATCTTAGGAAATTTTCTTTTAACAGATTCAAATCAGTTGTGCCTCTCTGCCCCGCTTCAACAGAAAAATCAATTGAGCTTATCTGGTCGATCGGGAAAGAAAAACCGCCGAACAAACTTAGCTGGTCTATAGATTTTCCTTTAGCTTTAAACTGGGTCTGTTCATAACCAACACCGCCTCTGAATATAAACCTTTCAAAGAAATCATTTGAGGCATCATCCGGAACTCTGTATTCAACACCTGCTGCAAATTTGTTTTGATTTTGCAGTTGTGAATCTTTCCTGTTACTCACTTTATATTCGCTCCAGGGCTGGTA
>CAZIDB010000001.1:4724-17043 GCA_964537965.1 uncultured Melioribacter sp.
CCAAATGTACCGCCAATGCCACTGTATTTATAAACTGTTTTAAAGTACGAATCAGCATAACTGCTGTTATTGAAAAGAATGTAATGCTGATGCTCAATGTCGCCGTTATAATAATCGAAGGAAGCGCCGAAGCTAATATTAAACGGAAGGATATATGAAAGTCCGAAAAACGATTTGGATAATCCGCCCAATCCCTCAAAGGTTTGAGTGTAATTAATTCCTTCTTTTGAACCTTCATTAATTATTTTCATCCTAACATCGGAGTAAGGATTTATTCCGGCGACAAATGAAATTCCATAATCTCTTTGAATAGGTATTCCAATATTGAAACCTGAAAACTTGGAATTGGAATAGAATGAAGAATAGTTCTGATCTTTTGTAAAAAATGAATTGACTTTAATGCCGGTTTCAAATCTTGTTACGGCCAAACCTGTCCACGCTGCCGGGTTATTTGCACTAACATTATCTCTTTCATACAAAGCAGCGCCAAGCCCACCTAAGGCATTTCTGCGGGCTGAACCGGATAAAACCAAATCACCAATCCCGATACGTGTATAACCGGAACCGCCTTCGGCAAATAAGCTAATCGATAGTAACAGAAAGAATAAAAATTTTAATTTCATATAGTTTTCATTAGGGTTTAATTGAATAAATAATTTTCAATTTTGGTCTTTCATCTGCAACAGCACTATTACCGCCTTTCAGGACCCAGTAATCAACATCTTCTTCTTCATACAAATCTGAAATTAATAAACCGTAATTGGCTTCACCGTTTACCCAGCGCTGGACGTAACTTGCAATATTACCTGAGAACACATTCTCTGTACTTGATTTATATAACACTAAATATGTTGAGCTGTCATATTCAATTTCATTCTCTGAAGTAAGGAAGTATGCTTTCAAAGAACCATAAGTCGGGTCGCCATATTTTGAAGCTAAAGTATCAATCGTAAATTTTAATTCGGCACGGTTTATTTTACTTAAGACCGGGAGATTCGGAATTTCAATTTTAAACCTGTTTCTTATTGGTAATCCGCCTTGAATATGAATATTACCATCTTCAGGAATTGAGTTCTGCTTATTCGCTATGTATAAATAATTACTCACATCATAATAAAGCGTATCTTTATAGACGCCGGGCTTTTCATAAGCGATTGTAATTGCCATTGCAGGATATGAAGTTGAAGAACAATTAAAACCAACTATTCTGTTTGAATTACTTGTAGGCTTAATTACAATGCCGTTGTTATAAGATGAATCCGCCTCAGATACCAACCATTTCAATGCAATAGAATTATCAATTTTAAAAGTATATAACGAGTCATTTGTAACAGATCTGTTGGATGAAATATCCTGCGCATTATAAGTTAGTTTTGTAAGACTGTCTTTGGTAAAAGTAGTCCATCCCCAATCGCTTGTAATTTCATGAGCTGTGTAATCAAATGTACCGCTCTCTTCACCAACCGTATAAACTGAAACCATTGAAACCGTTGCTGAATTAATAATAATATCACCATCAAGTAAATCTGTAAGCAAAGTATCTTCCATATAATTAAAATCAAATCTTGCCATAACAGAACAATCAACAGAATTAAAATTACCTAACATAACTAAACTTGCAGAACCGGTCTGTATATCACCGTAAAAGTTTGTAGACGATTGTGTAAGTGAATCACTACTTGTCACATTAAGTTCAATCATGTCATCCGGATTTAACAAATCAGATCCAACCAGATTAGGCGAATCACTACAAGAATAAAAAATAAAAATCACAGGCAGGATTAGCAGTCGAAGAAATTTAAAATACAATTAATTATCTCCTAAAAAATCTTGAATAATATAATTACACGCTTCGGAAAAATTTTCTGCAACAAAAGTGGGAATTTTACCCTCATTATGCAAGTATGAAATTTTATCCTCAGTAATTGTTGATTTAATCAGAATTGTTTTCAGTCCTGAGTTTATCCCGCATTCAACATCATCAACAGAATTGCCGGCTAAGTATGAACTTGTAAGATCAATTTCCAGATCTTTTGCCGCATCAAAAACCATTTTTGGAGAAGGTTTACGACATTCACAATCTTCTGATGAACTGAATTCAGGATGAAACGGACAAAAATAAAACGCATCAATAGAAGTATTTTTTATTTGCAGAAGCCGGTTGATCCTGTTATTAACTTCATTAACATCATCAACAGTGATAAGACCTCTTGCAATACCTGACTGGTTAGAAATAACAACTATTTTAAATCCTGCTTTTTTAAGTTCACTAATCCCTTCCGGCACACCAGGATAAAGTTCAACGTGATCCGGATTTCCAAGATATCCCGGATCATAATTAATTGTTCCGTCTCTGTCAAAAAATACAGCGGGAAAAGGCATCAGGTTAACTTAAAATCGTTTTATATAAATCAACATACTTTTTAGCGGACGATAACCATGAGAAATCCGACTTCATTCCGTTTCTCATCAGTTTACTCCACAATTTTTTATCATTATAAATCTTAAGTGCGCGTTTTGTTTCTTTTAATAGTTCGGAAGAGTCATATTTTTTAAAAGCAAATCCATTACCAGTTTCTTCCTTTTCATTAAATTTTTCAACAGTATCTGCAAGACCGCCTGTTTCCCTAACAATTGGTACGGTTCCATACATTAAACTATACATTTGATTTAGTCCGCAGGGTTCATATTTTGACGGCATTAAGAACAGGTCGCATCCCGCTTCAATAAGATGAGCAAGCTCATCATTAAAGCCGAGGTAACAGGAGAATTTCCCTTTATTCTTTCTCTGGACTTCTTCAAAAAGTTTGTGATACTTCTTCTCACCGGTTCCTAAAAGAACCATATTAATATCTAGTTTCATTAAATCATGAATAATTTCAGCTATCAGATCAAAACCTTTGGCATCAACTAATCTGGATATTGCCGCTATAATGGGAACATCTGGATTGAAGTTAAGATTAAATTTTTCGCATAGGGCTTTTTTATTTTCAACCTTGTACTCAATGTCTTTTGCGGAATAGTTCTTTGGAATAGTCACATCTGATTCAGGATTCCAAAGTTTATCGTCAATGCCATTTAAGATTCCGCTTAAATCTTTTTTCCGTTTTAACAGAATTGAGCGCAAACCTGCACCCCATTCCTCATCCTTTGTAATTTCTTCAGCATAAGTTGGGCTTACAGTCACAATCGCATCGGAATATAATAACCCGCTCTTCATGAAATTAAGTCGTCCGTATATTTCTATTCCCTTTTCAGAATTTAGTTCTTCGGGTAAACCTGTTTTATAAAACTCGGATTTGGGGAAAAATCCCTGATATGCAAGGTTATGAACCGTAAGCACAACCTTGATATTTGAGACAACAGGATCATCTTTATGATTGAATTTCAAATAAGCTGGAATAATGCCGCACTGCCAGTCATTTATATGAATTATATCAGGAACCCAGCCAAGCTTATGAATAAGTTCAAAGACTGAACGGGCTAATAAAATAAATCTTTCATGGTTGTCAGGATAATCAACGCCGGTAACAGGATCTACATACAGGCTTGGTCTGCTGCCAAAGTACTCCATATTATCAAGGAAATAAATCTGTACCCTGGTTTTTGGCCCGATTAAAAAGGAAGATCTAAGTGAAAAGATTACTTCTTTTTCTCCAATCTTAATTGGCAGGTCTTTTAATCTTACAACTTCATGAATTTTAAACTTCCTTTCATCAATAGCGCCGTACTTTGGGACGACAATTCTAACTTCATGTCCCATTTCAGATAGCGCCTGCGGAAGAGCCGATGAAACATCCGCCAAACCTCCTGTTTTTATGAATGGGTAAACTTCCGAAGTGACAAATAAGATTTTCAGCCTTTTGGATTGAGCCATTTCAAAATCCTTAATAAATTCATTGCAAATTTACTAAATATTAGCTTTAAGGACAAAAAATGGACACAATAACTGTTGCAGAAAATTTTATTTTTTAATGGAAGATTTAAAGAATTACACTATAATTTTTAGCGGATATTACAATTAAAAAATCAATTTGATATATTTCCCGGTAACAATTATGCAATAACATATGTTGAAATTACTTGTCAATCCCTCCCAGATTGTTACTGTAAATACTTCAGGCAAGAATTATTTGCGCGGAAAGGAAATGGAAGATATCGGAGTCCTTGAAAATCATTCCGTTTTAATTGAAGACGATATCATCAAAGATTTTATTCCTAATAATTCTATAAATGAAATAAATGCTGATCAAATAATTGATATTAAAAATAAAACCATTTTACCCGGATTTATTGACTGTCATACTCACCTTGTGTTTACCGGTTCAAGGGCAGAGGAATTTAAACTAAAGTTAGATGGCATTAGTTACGAAGAAATAGCAAAAAAAGGCGGAGGTATTAATAGAACTGTTCAGTCAGTTAAGGAATCCGGTTTTGCAGAGCTTGTTGAAATTTCAGGAAGAAGAATTGATTATGCAATTTCCCAGGGAATTACTACACTGGAAATAAAAAGCGGATATGGACTTTCATTCCAGGAAGAGATTAAAATTTTGGAGGTTATTAATCACTTAAATAAGATTTACCCGGTTGATATTGTACCAACTTTTCTTGGTGCACATACATATCCTTTGGAATTTAAAAATCACCATGAAGATTACGTAGATATAATTCTAAATAAAATGCTTCCTTTCGTAGCACAAAATAAACTGTCTAAATTTTGCGATGCCTTTTGTGAATCAACTGCATTTTCTGCACGGGAAGTTGACTTAATTTTTAATAAGGCAAGAGAATTAGGATTTCTAACCAAACTGCATACAGATCAGTTTAATAGTATTGGTGGAGTTGAAGTAGGTCTGAAACATAATTCAACGAGTTTAGAACATCTTGAAGTTATTGGTGATGACGATATAAATAGAATTGCTCATTCTGATTGTGTAGTAGTTTTATTACCGGGAGTTTCATTCTTTTTAAGATATGGCTATGCCCCCGCAAAAAAATTAATTGAGAATAATTCAATTGTAGCCTTATCTACAGATTTCAATCCCGGTTCATCAAACATTGCCAATTTAAATTTGATTATGACTCTTGCTGCTTTGAATATGAATATGAAAATCGAAGAAACAATTTCTGCTGTTACAATTAACGCCGCGAAAGCGGTGGATGTAAACAACTCTGTTGGAAGCATAGAAATTGGCAAGAAAGCAGATTTTGCCATAATTGATTCACCCGAATATTATGATATAGTTTACCAGGTTGGAAAAAATCTTAACCTGATGACAATTAAAAATGGAAATATTATTTATAAAAAATCTTAGGAACTGAAATGAAAATTGTTGAATGTGTTCCAAACTTTAGCGAAGGAAAGAATGTAGTTATTTTTGATGCTATTTCTAAAGCGGTAGACAAGATTGAAAATGTAAAGCTACTTAGCCTTGAACCGGATGCTGACTATAACCGTGTTGTGGTAACTTTAGCCGGAGATGAACAAGGAATACTTAACGGAGCTGTTGCTGCAACCAAAGAAGCTTCTGCGTTTATTGATATGAGGAACCATAAAGGTGAGCATCCAAGACTTGGAGCAACTGATGTTGTACCTTTTGTTCCTGTAAAAAATATTACAATGCAGGAATGCGCAAAAATCTCTGAAGAATTTGCTAAAATAGTATCCCACGATCTTGAAGTACCGGTTTATCTTTATGAAGAAGCCTGCCGTAAACCGGAGAGAAAACTACTTTCAAATATAAGGAAAGGAGAATATGAAGGACTTGAGGAAAAATTAAAAAATCCTGAGTGGTACCCGGATTATGGAGAGGCTAAGTTTAATCCTAAACTTGGCGCTATAGTTACTGGTGCAAGATTCTTTTTAATTGCATACAATGTTAACATAAAATCTCTTGATGTGAAATATGCCAAAGAAATTGGTGAAGTATTAAGGGAATCAGGCAGGCCAAAGCGGGATGAAAATGGAAATGTTGTAAAATTAAACGGTGAGACTGTTAAAATCCCCGGCAGATTAAAAACCGTCCAGGGAATGGGAGTAACACTTGACAAGTATAATATTACACAGGTCTCAATGAATCTGAAGAATTATAATGTTACTCCAATTCATGTAGCATTTGAAGAAGTAAAAAAGGAAGCGCAGAGACTTGGTGTGGAAGTGATTGGAAGCGAAATTGTTGGACTTGTTCCTTTGGAAGCTTTAATGCAGGCAGGTGAATTTTATTGTAACGGTAAATTTAAAGATGAAAAATCTTTAGTTGATATTGCAGTTGAAAGGCTTGGATTAAGTGAGTTAAATGAGTTCATTCCTCACCATAAAATTATTGACTATATGATTTAGTTTATTGGTATTGTTCATTAGTATTCCTGATTCATAATTAATAAAGAAATTTTTAACAAATATTTTAACAGGTAGCAAAATGAATGTTGATAAAACGATTAAAGATTATTTAACAGAGCTTTCGTCAAACTCCCCTACTCCAGGAGGAGGAAATATATCAGCTTTCTGCGGGGCGCTCGCCTCTTCACTTGGAACGATGGTATGCAACCTTACAATTGGGAAAAAGAAATATTTGGATGTTGAAAAAGAAATGATTGATATTAAATTAAATCTTGAAAAGTATATTGATAAATTTACCGGGCTTGCTGCTAAGGATAATTCTGCATTTGATAAAGTTATGGAAGCTTTCAAACTTCCTAAAGAAACAGATGCCGAGAAGGAAATTCGTTCTAAGAAAATTGACGAAGCTACAATTGAAGCAGCTAAAGTACCATCAGAGGTTATAAAAAATTGTTCAGAGATTATCCCATTAATTGATGCTGTAGCTTTAAAAGGAAATCAAAATTCTGTTTCTGATGCCGGGGTTGCAGCTTTATTATTATCAACAGCAGCCCAGGGTGCATTTCTGAATGTTCTTATAAATTGCTCCGGTTTAAAGAATAATGAAGAAGCAGATAAGCTTCTCCAAAGTTCAAGGATTCTTACTGATGAAATTAAATTAAGAAGTAATTCGATTACAGAAAAAATCATTAAAGGATTGCAATCATGAAAAAAATATCTTTTCTACTGATGGTAATTTTTTCAATCACAGTCTATTCGCAAATACCAAAAGTGAAATGCGGAATAGATGTTCTTAAAGAAAAGAACTTTGATTTACTAAAAGGTAAAAAAGTTGGATTGATTACAAATCCAACAGGGGTTGATATCAACCTTAAATCGACAATTGATATTCTTCATGAAAGTAAAGAAGTAAATCTTGTTGCACTTTACGGACCCGAACATGGCGTGCGCGGAGATTATGCTGCCGGTGATTATGTTGATTTCTATACCGACGCAACAACAAATCTTCCAGTCTATTCACTTTATGGTAAAACACGCAAGCCAACACCTGAAATGTTGAAAGATATTGATGTACTTGTCTATGATATTCAGGATAATGGCTGCCGTTCTTATACTTATATAAGCACTATGGGTGTTGCAATGGCCGCCGCCGCAGAGAATAATAAAGAGTTTATTGTTTTGGACAGGCCTAATCCGTTAACCGGGAATAAAGTTGAAGGTAATCTTGTTGAAGAAGGATTTGAAACTTTCGTCAGCCAGTTTAAAATTCCTTACGTATATGGATTAACTTGCGGTGAACTTGCAAAATATTTGAACGAAGAAGGACTATTGGAAAATGGAGCAAAATGTAAATTATCAGTGGTTCCTCTTGAAGGTTGGAAAAGAGATATGACATATGAAGAAACCGGTTTGGTCTGGATTCCCTCTTCACCTCACGTTCCTCATAAAGATTCTCCTGAATATTATGTTGCTACAGGAATGATAGGTGAACTGGGTGTCATCTCAGAAGGTGTCGGTTATACAATTCCGTTTGAAGTGTTTGGTGAAGAATGGATTGACGGAAAACTTCTTGCAGACAAAATGAACGGACTCGGTTTGGAGGGAATTATTTTCCGTCCGATTACATTTAAACCGTTCTATGGCAGAAATGCTAAGGAAGAACTTCACGGAGTTCAGCTTCATATTACGGATTTGCGGAAATTAAATCTGATGAGTATCCAGTTCTTATTTATGCAGGTTCATAATGAAATGTACCCCGACAAAAATCCTTTTGAAATGGCAAACTCAGGACGAATAAAATTCTTTGATAATGTTTGCGGTACAGATAAAGTAAGAGAAATATTCTCAAAGAGAATGTGTTATAAAGACCTTGAACCTTTCCTTTATAAAGATGTAGAGAAATTCAAAGAGCAGTCAGAAAAGTATTTCCTTTATAAATAAGTTATATTCTTTTACTATTAACTTACACGAAATTATTTTATCACTTATTAAATGATAATAGTGAAATAATCTGATATGGTGAATATCATGCTTATGAGTTATATTTCACATAGCAAATGAAGAGCAAGAAATGATTAAGACAAAAAAAATAAATCTGCGGTATGTAACGAATGAAAAAGGGAAAAAAACCGAAGTAATTCTTAAAGTAAAAGACTATGAAGAAATACTTGATGACCTGAATGATCTGGCTGTAATTGCAGAAAGAAAAAATGAAAAAACTATTCCCCATTCAGAAGTTTTAAAAGAGTTAAAAAAGAATGGAGCAATATAGTATATACTGGAAAAAATCAACATTAAAAGAACTTACAGCAATAGACAAAAAATTTATCCCGGTTATCATTACTGCAATTGAAAAACTTGCTAATAATCCTTTTCCAAAAGGTGT
Source organism: uncultured Melioribacter sp. (assembly GCA_964537965.1). Classification (GTDB taxonomy): domain Bacteria; phylum Bacteroidota; class Ignavibacteria; order Ignavibacteriales; family SURF-24; genus SURF-24. The sequence continues at coordinate 13,451 of CAZIDB010000001.1, forward strand.
AAGGAAATTAGTTGCCGCAGAAAAATCTTTTCGCATACGAATTGGTGATTTTCGCATAGTATATTCTATATATTCAGACAATTTATTAATTGAAATTATCAGAATTGGTCAAAGAAAAAATATTTATAAAAAATAATCTTGATAATAAATCAGGCAGAGAATATTTTCTTGTTCTGTAACATTTATCATTTTTCCCAAGTCTAAACCAAAGAAATAAACTACAGGAATTAACATGAAATACATCCGATTAATTTCTCTTCTTAATCTCTTTTTAATTGCAACACTATTACCTCAGGATTTTGATGATTTCTTTGATGAAGATGAAGATTCAGTAGAATGTTCTGATGTTAACTTTGGAATTCCGACTTCAACGGTTGGGCTTGGATTTGGCAACTCAAAAGTTTTCTCCGGAATCAGGTTCAACACTGTTGATTGCGGAATTGAAAAAATTAATGGGTTCAACTTCACTTTCTGGATGCCGAAGAGAAATCCTAATTCTAAGGTAAATGGTTTTTCAATTGGTTTAGCTCCTGAAGCCGGAAGACTAAATGGTTTTACTTTTGGCTTGGCAGCATTTGTTGCAGAAGAAAAGGCTAACGGAATTCAGATTGGCGGGTTGGCAGGAGTAACACAGGAATCAATGAATGGAATTTCTGTTGGTGGACTTGCACTCGTTTCCCAAGGTTACATTAAAGGTATTAATCTTGGTGGATTAGCTTTAGTATCCCAAAAAGATATGCTTGGTTTTAACTTTGGTGGATTAGCACTTGTTTCTCAAGCGGCAATGAAAGGAATTAACATTGGTGGATTGGCTTGCGTATCCCAAGGACAAATGTTAGGAATTAATTATGGAAGTTTGGCTCTTGTCTCACAAGGAGATATGAAGGGAATTAATTTCGGAGGATTAGCCACCGTTTCTCAAGGCGACCTGCTTGGAATAAATGCAGGTGGAATAGCAACTGTTAGCGGCGCTGCAATTAAAGGAATTAACTTTGGAACAATTGCTGTTGTTTCCGGCAATGAAATGCTTGGTGTAAATTTATCCGGTGTAGCTACAGTTTCGGGTAAATCTATTAAAGGAATTAATGTTGGTGGATTAGCACTTGTTTCAGGTGATGAAATTCTTGGATTAAACTTTGGTGGTTTAGCATTAGTTGCAGGCTCTGGTATAAAAGGAATAAATTTCGGTGGAGCTGCAATTGTTTCCGGTGATGAGGATTTATTAGGGATTAATATTTCAGCCGGTGCAATTGTTAATAAAGCATCGGTTAAAGGAATTTCATTTGCTGGTTATAAAACAGATGTAAAAGAAATTCTCGGAATAAACATTAATGGAATTATGACCTTTGCAGATAATATGAAAGGTTTATCAGTTTCCTCATTCCATCATTTTTATGAAAGACAAGTTGGTATATCAATCGGAATCATTAATATTGCAGAGGAACTTACAGGGCTTCAGATTGGTTTACTGAACATTGCTAAAAACAATCCGCCGCTTTTCAGAGTATTACCGATTCTTAATGCTCACTTCGGAGATTAGATATAAAAAATGCGTCAGGAATTTGTTCCTGACGCATTAAACTTCCTTATTATTTTACAAGCAAAAGTTTCTTAGATATAATACTTGTCTTGTTACTTGCTGCTTCTTTTATTACTACCTGAGCAATATAAATTCCTGTACTTATATCCTGATGATAATTACCTTTTCCATTCCACCTGAAAATCCTGCTCTCATTTATCAAATCAGAATTGGAAAGCACAGCTACCTGCTCGCCAAGAATATTATATATAATCAAACTGACAAATGAAGGATTTGAAACATTAACTAAAATTGATGTTTGCATATTAAAAGGATTCGGATAGATGTTAATATATAATGAATCAGAATATTTAATCTCATTTTCAACATCCGTCATTCCACCTTCATCAAAAGGATCCGCCATAAAATGGAGAGTATCATTCGGTTCTAATGCAATCAGTGCAGTGTAATCGCATAGAATATTATACTTCAATGCCAGACTAACAATAGCTGCCGTATCAGTACTGTTATACCTGAATAAATCATTAAGTTTTTCATTACCAAGCATAGTTGGAATTATGTTTCCCATTTTTGTTGTATCACCGTTTGGAATTATCTCAACTGTTTTGTGTCTCCACTCGTTTGAATCATTAAACTTAGCAGAAATATTAAATTTATATTTAAGAGCATTAGTTGATGCTCCTATATGAAATATTGGTTTGTTCACATCATTTTTAACCGGGCTTACTTCTCGTATTTCCTGCATTGTACCGGAACCATCATTAATATCAATAGATATATTCAGGCTGTCTTTATTTGGTAATGAATAAGCAGAAAGTGCTGATGCCATATAATCCCAGTCATTTTTATATGATTCATAATGTAAACCTTTTGTACTTTCCGATAATCTGCTTAACAGGTAACCCGAGCCGTAATACTTTTCCAGATCAACTGTTAAGTATGAAGGTAATCCTTCTTTTCCGTCAATTAAATTAATAGAATTAAAAACCGGCGTTGTAGTAAAATTGCTTAAATAGTTACTAACCCAGCTTATTGCATTAGTTTCTGTTATTAAAGAATCGGCATTGCTTATTATTAAGCACTTATCAATACTATCTTTAATATTATTGGATGTACTGATTTCAGTTAACAGGTTTTGAAGTTGCTGGCTGCTTTTGGTAAATGAATTCAATCCCATTAAACCAACACTAAGAACTGCTTTTAATCCATCATCATCATTCAATGACCACATTCCACTTATTACAATTAATCCTTTCCCGATCCTCTTTGATATAACCGCTGGATTCCCGTCTTTATCCCTTAGCTCAACCTTAACATCCGGATCATTATAGTTGAAGAAGTATGTACCTGCATGGTCAACTTTTTCCGGAAAATCATTCCCGATATTTCCCTCAGTATTCCTGTAAAGTGTAATTGATTCATGTACTGCTTTTTTTGTTGATAAACCCTTTATATAATGCTTTCCTATTACCTCTGCATATTCCCTGTTGTAATCATAATAGCTTAGGAATCTTCCGCCTTTTACAAAAAAGGAATCCAGCGCAGGTTGAATCATAGTTTGAAATGTACTTGTACTGAATGGATCCTCATATCCATGACTGTATGCAGCAATTATATCTGCATTATGAAAATTCTGCACTGCATTAGTCAGGTAATCAAATCTGTTATAAGTTACAAAAGAGGTTATTTTTGAAAAATGCCAGCACTGTATGGCTCTTACATCGCAATAAACCAGGTATGGTAATTTTATGCTTTTGATTGAATCAGCAAAAGTACTATTAGAAAAATCATTCAATAGATTATCTACGTTAGAAACATTGGCGTCTATAAAATCTGGTGTAAGAGATTTTATTTTTCCGGCACCGGAAACTAAAACTTTCAACCTGTCATTTGGCTTTAAAGCTGAATGGAGAACCTTTTTAATATCAGGAATAATAACATCCATATTCTTATTATTATTTCCGCTTAAATCAATGCCAAGCATAACATTTTTATTACTGCTGTCCGCAATTAAATTAAAGAATTTCCCTGTCTCAATTCCAAATTCAAAATA
>CAZIDB010000001.1:17143-18203 GCA_964537965.1 uncultured Melioribacter sp.
ACCCACTTTACCGGAACAATAAAATTCATTTTTATCTTTCTAACATAACCGGGCGTTAATGGAAAGATATGTAACTCATACTGATCTCCCACTTTGGACAGAAATGCCGGGTCTCTTTTCATACTAACAATGCTGTCGTAAATTGATCGGGCTGTCCACGTGTCCAGCATTATCGCCTGCATTACACTGTCACCAATCCATAACCACATATCATTTACAACTGCACCTTCCGGTAATTCAAACCTGTGGATTACCTCCACCTGGTTATAACCGTTAAACTGTCCCCGGTCAGAATATTCAAGATACAAAGATTGTTCAGAATAGCTTCCGTGAGGTTCTATTACTAAAACGGCTTTATCTATATAACCTGGCTTTGATAAATAAACATCCGGTACTTTTACATTTAATTCGTTAACAGCATAACTATTCCCATAGAATGCAATAATTAAAAAGAATAAAACATTGATTTTTAGAATTGTAGAATTTTTCATATCACTCCCGCATATATTAAGATTATTCTTTTACCCCAAATAACAAGCCAGGTTTATTCAACTAAATTAAAATTGTTTCTGATCCCTTAACACAAGCAAATATACGAATAAATTTCCTGGTGCTAAAAATTTTCGCAGGTTTTTATAATGTTCACCCTATTATCTTGCTTTTCAATTTCATTCTTTTATCTTTATTAAAGAAGGTTAAGACATTAAAATGAATTCAATCCTTCAGAAGTTTAATTACAAATAAGTTAAAGGATAAAATAAATGGCAGATAAGAATATTATTGCAGTAGTAGGCGCTACCGGCGCACAGGGCGGCGGATTGGTAAAAGCAATCCTGAACGATCCCGATAAACAATTTAACGTCCGCGCAATTACCCGGAATGCAAATTCGGATAAAGCAAAAAAATTAGCAGAGATGGGAGCAGAAGTAGTTGAAGCAAATATTGATGACGAGGAAAGCCTTGTTAAAGCATTTGATGGCGCTTACGGTGTTTTCTGTGTAACATTTTTCTGGGATCACTTGTCGCCTGAAAAAGAAATGGATGAGGCGCATAAAATGGC
>CAZIDB010000001.1:18303-30878 GCA_964537965.1 uncultured Melioribacter sp.
GACAAGAAACTTCCGGGAATTGCTGCGGATGATATTGGCAAATGCGCCCTTGCTATCTTTAAAAACAGTGATGAGTTTATTGGTAAGACGATAAGCATAGCCGGTGAACATCTTACAGGTTCACAGATTGCCAAAAAGTTAAGTAAGGCTACAGGAAAGGAAATAAATTTTCTTCAGGTTTCTCCGGAAACATACAGAGCGTTTGGATTTCCCGGTGCTGATGATGTAGGTAATATGTTCCAGTTCAAACGCGACTTTGAAGAGTATTACTGCGGTGCAAGAAATATAGAGTTCACAAAGAAATTAAATCCTTCACTGCAAAACTTTGATGAATGGTTAAAAAAGAATAAGGATTTAATCCCGTTGGATTAATTGTTAATAAGATTTCGTAGTCAAATCAGATCGCTCATGCTCAGGTGGAAATTTTATGATAAAACTTTTCCACCTGATTTTTTATCCTTAATAAATTAAATGTAAATTCATAAGTGATAATAATGGCTTAGTAAGGAAGATTTGTGTTAAAGAAGTTTTGTTTCATCAATACAGCGAAGATAACCTTCATCAGTTAAGAGATGTAAGCCCATGGCAGCTTTTTTTACAAGCTCATCACACCGTTCATTTTCAGGATGCCCGGCATGACCTTTAACCCACTCAAATTTAATCTGATGCTGCTCGGTAAGGTTTAACAACTTTTCCCATAAGTCAGCGTTCTCAGCTTTGTCTTTCTTGTTTCTTTTCCAGCCGTTTCTCCGCCATCGTTCTGCCCAGCCAAGTGTAATTCCATCTACCACATATTTAGAATCCGTGTATAAAATTATATCGCATTTTTCTTTTAAAGCACTTAGTGCAACAATTGCGGCAGTTAGTTCCATCCTGTTATTGGTTGTTAATTTATATCCACCGGAAATTTCCTTAATCCTGTCTTTATGTTTTAGAATTACACCATAACCACCAGGACCCGGATTTCCAAGACTGCCACCATCGGTGTAGATTTTTATTTTCTTTAATTCAGCCATAATAGTAAAAGTCAAAAGTGAGAGGTCAAATGTATGAAAAGAAAGAAGGAATTCACAAAATTAATTTATTTCGTATATCAATCTATTTATAGTGAATTCAGTTTTCTGTATTTGATATTTCAATGTCAGCTAAAGGAACCTTTGTATTTCGAAGTGAATGAACTTTATTTGCAACCGGAATAACGATTTCTCTTTGCACAGCTTTCTCAAATTCATCTCTGAATCTCTGAATCATAAACTTAACCGGCCAGGCAGCGGCATCACCTAATGCACAAATCGTATTTCCTTCAATGTTATTTGCAACGTTTATTAATAAATCCAGGTCGTTTGATGTACCCTGTCCTCTTATAATTCTGTTCAGAGTTTTCAATATCCAACCGGTACCTTCTCTGCAAGGAGTGCACTGCCCACAACTTTCATGATAATAGAACTTTGTAATACGGGCAAGGATTTTAACTAAATCAGTATCTTCATCCATAACAATTACACCGCCGGTACCAATTGCAGAGCCGGCAGCTTTAAGTGATTCCGCATCCATCTTAACACCTTCAAGCTCATCACCTCTTAAAGGCGGCATAGATGAACCACCAGGAATCACACATTTAATTTTTTTATCACCCGAAACACCGCCGGCATACTTATAAATCAAATCTGTAAGAAGAACCCCGGTTGGTAATTCATATACACCGGGATTGTTTACGTGTCCACTTACACCAAACAATAATGTACCGGGATGCTTTGGTTCGCCAATCTTTGAGAACCATTCCCAGCCATTGTTTATAATTGCCGGTATGTTAGTTATTGTTTCAACGTTATTAATTGTTGTTGGATTTCCCCATAAACCATTTTGTGCCGGGAACGGCGGCTTAACTCTTGGATATGCTCTCTTGCCTTCAATTGAGTTCATCAGTGAAGATTCTTCTCCGCATATATAAGCTCCGGCACCTTTATGTATGTAAATGTCACAGAAAAAATTTCCACCTAAGGTTTCGGGCATCTTTTCTCCAACTAATCCTTTTGCATAAGCATCATCCAAAGCATTCTGAAGAAGTTTAATCCATTTATGATATTCCCCGCGAATATATACGTAAGCTACTTTAGCCTGAATTGCATAACAAGTAATCAATATACCTTCAATCAATTGATGCGGATTAAATTCAAATATTTGCCTGTCCTTGAATGACCCGGGTTCACTTTCATCGCCATTAACACAAAGATATTTTGGTTTATCATTTGACTTCGGCATGAAACTCCACTTTAAACCTGTAAAGAAACATGCTCCACCTCTTCCACGTAAACCGGATTTCTTTACTTCATCAATAATTTCATCAGAAGTTTTTTGCAAAGCATTTTTAATTGCAGAATATCCGTTATGTTGAATATAAACATCAATGTTTGAAAGGTTGGGTATATCGGGTAAAACGATTCTTTTCATATCAGCTAAGTTTGTCTAAAATCTGGTTGATATCTTCTTTAGTTAAGTTCTCATAAAAGTCTTCATTAATTGCAATCATTGGAGCTGTTCCGCAAGAGCCCATACACTCAACTTCTTCAATTGAAAATTTACCATCACTTGTCACTTCATTTTCTTTTATACCGAGTTTCTTTTCAACCGATTCAAGAATTTCATAACCACCGCGAAGCATACAGGAAACATTTGTACATACCTGGATATGAAATTTGCCTGCAGGTTTCTTATGATACATTGTGTAAAATGTAGCTACACCTAACACATCAACCGTATCTATATTTAATACTGAAGCAACTTCTGTCATAACTTCCTGAGTAATATATCCATTCTGTTCCTGTGCAATATACAATGAATCCATAACAGCAGCCCTGGAAGTTTGATACTTCTTTTTTGATGCTTCAATTTTTACAAGATTTTCTTCTGTGAATTTGAACATGAGTTTTTATGTTTATATTATAATTCATATTGTATGATGTTCAAATTACATTTTACATCATACATTTTACATTCATAATTACTTATCTGCTTCACCCATAACCGGGTCAAGGCTTCCGATAATAGCAACCACATCAGATATCATCGCACCTTTACACGCAAGCGATAATGCCTGAAGATTACAGAAAGAGGGTGAACGAATCTTTAATTTCCATGGATAACCTTTACCCTGGCTAACAATATAAAATCCCAATTCACCTTTTGGGTTTTCAACTGCAGAATATATTTCTCCAACCGGTGGATTGATTCCGAAATTTACAATCATAAAATCGTGAATCAGTTCTTCCATCTTAGAATAAATTTCGTCTTTATGCGGCAGAACTTTTTTAGGATTATTTGCCATTGCTTCACCCGAAGGCATTTTATCAAGTATCTGCTTAACTAATTTAATGCTTTCTCTTACTTCATCAACACGAACAAAATAACGGGCAAGACAATCACCTTCACTATAAACAGGTATTTTAAAATCCAATTCATTATAGAACAAGTACGGTTGTGCTTTTCTTAAATCGAATTGAACTCCGGAAGCTCTAAGGTTTGGACCGGTTAGCCCAAGATTTATTGCATCTTCTTTTGGAATTACTCCGATCCCTTCAAGTCTGTTTATAAATATTTTATTTTTATTCAGAAGGTTTTCAATTTCATCTATGGCAGCATCCAGTTTAGAAATAAATTCTTTGATTTGATTAATCACTTCATCAGTAATATCGATTGCTACACCACCAATACGGGTATAGCTTGTAGTAAACCTTGCCCCGGCAAGTATATCATAAATATTCTGAATGTTTTCCCGTTCACGAAATGTCCACATAAAAACAGTAACCGCTCCAACATCCATTGCAAATGTTCCAATAGAAACAAGATGACCCATTATTCTTGAAAGCTCAAACACAAGCATCCTGATATATTGAGCACGCTTAGGAACTTCAATACCGGCTAATTTTTCTACGGCCAAGACATAAGCAACATTGTTGCACATTGTTGAAGTATAATCAAGCCTGTCTGTATGAGGAATGTATTCATAGTAAGTCATGTTCTCAGCTAACTTTTCATAGCCACGATGTAAATAACCAAGTTCAGGAACACAGTTAAGAATTGTTTCTCCATCCAATCTTAAAACAAGTCTTAGTACTCCATGAGTGGCAGGATGCTGCGGACCCATATTCAGAATCATTTCATTTTCAAGCGCATCATCAATTGTAATGTTTGTATCTTTCAGAAGCGCCTGAACAATCTGCGATTGACTTTCTTCTTTATTTATTCTTTCCATAAATTTTTATTTCTTTGGAAGAGTAAGTGAGCCGGGAATTCCTGTTAACGGAAAATCTTTTCTTAACGGATAATATTCAAACTCCTCCGGCATATACATTCTTCTTAAATCCGGGTGATTCTTAAATTTTATTCCATACATATCAAACGTTTCTCTTTCATACCAATTAGCTGATTCCCAAATGGAACAAACACTGTCAACTAAATTACTTTCAATATTAGCGCGTAACCTTAACCTGAAATTATTTGATAATGAAAAGATATGATAAACAACTGTAAACCTGTTTTTTGATGTTCCCCAATCAATTGCAGTTACATCTTCGCAGAGATCAAATTCAAGTTCCGGTTCTTCTTTAAGAAACGTAGCGATTTCAGTAATGCGTTTTGCATCAATTGTAATCGCAAGGTCACCTTTAAAGTCTGTTACTTCTAAAATTGAAGTAGTAAAGTTCTCTTTTAACTTCGCCGTTATTTTATCTTTTAAATCCATTAATTATTTCTACCGTTAATTTCAAGAAATGGTATATCCTGATAATCTCTTCCACGGGATTTTGATATTTTCTTTTGAATTTCCATAACGGCATTCAAGAGATTCTCAGGTCTTGGCGGGCAGCCTGCGGTATAAACATCAACAGGAAGAAAAGTATCAATTCCCTGAACAACAGGATAAGATCTATACATACCACCGGTAGATGTACAAACACCCATGGCGATTACCCATTTGGGGTCCGGCATCTGGTCATAAATTTTCCTTACTACTTTTGCCATTTTATAAGTTACTGTTCCGGCTACAATCATTAAATCTGACTGACGCGGAGAAAACCTCATAACTTCCGAACCGAATCTTGACATATCATATTTCGGATCGACTGCGGACATCATTTCAATGGCACAGCATGAAATTCCCATAGGCATTGGCCAGACAGAACTCTTTCTTGCCCAGGCAATCACGGCATCTAAAGTTGAAACAATAAAACCATCTGAATTTAGCTTAGCTTCTAATCCCATTTTAAGCCGCCTTTTCTGAAAACATATAAAAAGCCCAATTCCAATACTATTAGAAATATTAACATAGGTATGAAAGCAAAGATTCCATATTCACCAAATAAACTTTTAAATTGAACAGCCCATGGATAAACATAAATTACTTCTATATCAAAAATTATAAACAACATTGCAACAAGGTAGTACTTAATTGATACTCTTTCCCGTGTGGTTCCTACAGGTTTCATACCTGATTCATATGTAGATAATTTCTCCTGGTTAGGCCGCTGAGGTCCAAATAATTTAGAAGAAATGATTACTGCAATGCTAAAAACCGTTGCAAACGCAAGCACTATGAATATGGGAATATATTGTTCAATCATCAATTTTAACTTTCATTATTGCAAACAAAATTTATCCAAAAAACAATTAATTTCAAAAATGGTTCCACTTAATAATTTAATTGAAAATAAAAATGACGACGGCAGAGGTATTATAGCCTATTAAAGCTTAAATCCTTTTCGCTCCATTCGGCTATTATTTTTACTGCGGTTTCAAACTCATTGGATTTATCTAAAAAGTAATCCACGCCAAGTTGAATTGCCCTCAATTTAACTTTTTCGTGCGGATAATTTGTAAGCATAATTAAAACAGTCTGCGGATGCTCTGCTTTTATATTACTTATAATATCCAGTCCGGTTCCAACAGGAAAAGCATTGTCAAGAATAACAATTTCCTGGTGATGCTTGAAAAAAGAATTTAATCCTGTATTGGGAGAATCGGCTTCATAAATTTCAAGTTGAATATTTTCTGAGAGAATTGCTTCTATCAGCCTCTTCCGTAATATATCTGAATCGTCTACAATTAGAATTTTTTTCAAAGAAAACTCCTCAAACATTTCTCCATGCTAAAGACCCTGTTTTCCAAACGGAAAATCGTAAACTAATTCAAAATAAACAACTAAATGTTTCTTGTCCTGTTGAAATAAGTGTAAACATTTTTTCTCACTCTTTTAATTAAAATAAGAATTTCACTTAAGAGCATTTGCACTTATATCATAAGACCATAGTTCAACACCATCTTTATTAAACAATTTACAGTTGAGTACACGGTCATTTTTTGGTCCGGTTATTTTAAACAGACCATAATTTCTTTCTGTTACTAATGTACCGGGAACACGTAAAGTATTTTTAGCTGGATCAGGTTTACTTGGTCCGGCAGACATTGTAGATAATGTAAAATCATAAAGCGGATAAGTGCCTTCCCTTTCTAATTTGGTAATCTCAGAAAAATGCCTGTCACCGGTTAAAAAGATCACACCTGTAATTCCTTCATTTTTAATAGCAGCTAAAAGTTCTTCTCTTTCTTCTTTATAAGTGAGATAAGTTTCATTGGCTTCTTCTGTGCTAAGCACTTGCCCGCCAATTGCAATAAATTTAAAAGTGGCGTTGGATGTAACCAATGCTTCAATTAACCATTTAAGCTGATCTTTACCAAGCAATTCCCTCTTACCTGTTTTAGAGTCATCCGGAGTTCTGTAATATCTGTCATCCATCATAAAGAATTCCGCATCACCCCATTCGAATTTTGAAGTAATACCCGGTTTGTCATTTACGCCATATGATAAAGCAGGCCAGAAAAGTTTAAATGCTTTTAATGTAAGATCTTTATGAATAAAACTTCTGTCGGAATTATTAGGTCCAAAATCATGGTCATCCCAGATTGCATAGTTATGAACAGACGAAAGAAGCGGCTGCATTTCCGGTAATGAACGGGTGTGAGTAATTCTTTTTATAATCCCGGTCCAACTATTCCAGTCAGGTTCCCGCAAGTAATAGTTATCGCCAAGCCACACCATAAAATCAGGGTGCTTTTCAAAAATGCTGTTATATATTTCATAATTACCGCCGTAAGGTTTTCCTGGCCTGTCATATTGGGATTCATTCACATAAGCGCAACTTCCCGTAACAAATGAAAACTCAGGCGGATCTTCACGCCATTGCCATAATTTTAATGTCTGGAATTCACAGGGCTGCTTCAGTTGGATTGGTTTTTCATCAATATAAACTTCATAATTATAATGTCTGCCTGGCTCAACCTCATCGGCAATAAGAGTTGAAGTATATCCTTCCTCCTTTGTAGTAGTCTTTTCATCTGTAAAATATTTATGCTTAGGATTTTCTTTATCCCAATAACTTATTTTCACTTTTGCAGGTTGAGTAGTTTGTAACCACAATGCCACTTCTCTCATTTCGGAGTATCCAACCATTGGTCCTGACTGAAGCTTTGAAGACTGAGGATAAACAAAAGTAAGAGCAGTAAGAATAATCAGTAGGAAATATAGTTTCATAAATGCCCTATGAAGTTATTTTATTCTGTTGATAAAATAAGAATCTCAAACTATCTTTGAAAGTAAAATTATTAAATAGACAAAATCAAAATGAAGAAAGCCGCATTATTAATATTTATAACAGGATTTATTTTCTTTTCAATAGGTTGTAAAGATAAATTACCACCGGAGCAGGAAATTCCGGCAGAAAATGTAAGTTATTTAAAACATATACAGCCAGTATTCGAACTAAAGTGTAACAATTCCGGTTGTCATAATGATGAGGATCGTGCGGGAAGCATAAGTCTTACTTCATATCAAAACACCACAGCGGATTTAAGTGTTGTGTTTCCGGGCCAGCCGCAGAACAGCAGGTTAGCAACTGCAATTCAGCCAAGTACTTCAGTACCAATGCCGCCTATGGCTTATCCCCCGTTAACCGAGAACCAGGTTAAAGGAATAATCACCTGGATTAAAGAAGGGGCTAAAAATAATTAATCTTATGAACTATTTAATTTTCCCGGGTAATTCAGTTTAATAAAAATATTCTTGATTGCATTCAATGATATAGAACTATATAAATCGTTTATATTTTTAAAAGTATACAGACAAATTCCTGTTAATAGATATGTGATTCTCCCACTAAAAAATTAAGGTGATTACAATGTTGAAAAAAATATTTCTGTTCATTTCTCTGTTATTTCTGGGAACGGAAGTAAATGCACAAAATTCTCTACCTGATAAAAATGAAATTCCTATCGATACGGCTAAATACCTTGAAGACGTTACTATTGTTGCAACAAGATACGCTGAATCTATTCTTGAAATTCCTTATGCTGTAACGCTTATTAATCCCAAGCAACTTGAAAATGTTAAAGGTTACGGACTTGATGAAATTCTTTCTTCAGTGCCCGGTGTACTTGCCCAGTCAAGAGCAGGTAACCAAGATGTGCGGTTAGTAATAAGAGGATTTGGAGCGCGGGGTGCGGGTGATCGTTCAAACTCCGGAACGTCACGCGGATTAAGAATTATGCTTGACGGATTTCCTGAAACAGAACCTGACGGTAGAACATCATTTGATAATATTGATTTGAGTCTTGCAGATAATATTGAAGTCGTTCGTTCGAATGCATCCGCATTGTGGGGAAACGCTTCCGGTGGAATTATCAATATTAATACTGTTCCCTATTTTCAAAACACTTTACTTGATTTACAATTTGCATCAGGCAGTTTTGGTTTCAATAAAGAATCATTCCAGGCTGGCGCCAAAGTCGGAGAAGGTCAGGTTTATTCATCATTTTCATACACTTCATTTGACGGCTGGCGAAATCATTCTGCAGGAAAAAGAGCAATCGCAAATTTATATTTTATCTCAAACCTCTCTAAGAATACAAGGTTGGGAGCATATTTAACCGGCACGAGTAATATATTTCATATCCCGGGACCATTAACTCTTAATCAGTTTGAAGCTGATCCTGAACAGGCAAATTCGACATATGAGAAAAGAGATGAGAGACGTTACAACAGGTTAGGCAGAATCGGAATTACCTTTGAACATGGTTTAAACACTGATAACCAGTTTTCTGTTATGGCTTTTGTAAATCCAAAATACCTGCAAAGATCTGAAAGAGGAACATACAGGGATTTTACCCGTTACCACGTTGGCGGAAGTTTTATTTATCATAACAACTATGAATTCAATAAACAATCTTCAAATAAATTTTCCGTCGGAATGGATGAAGCATACCAGGATGGTGCAATATTATTTTATTCCCTTTCTTCTTCTAATGAAAGAGGAACTCTATCAACAAATAAAAGAGAAGGTGCAAACACTTTTGGAGTTTTTTTACAGGATGAAATAATTATTGATGATAAGATAAGCATAATTGCAGGCGGAAGATTTGATAACGTAACTTACTACAGCGAAGATTTTTTAGAACCTCAGTTCGGGTTACAGGATAAAAAGTTTTCTAAGTTTACACCAAAAGCAGGATTTACATATCGCTTCAGTCAAACACAAAGTATTTATGCAAATCTTGGTGGAGGTATTGAAGTGCCTGCCGGTAATGAAACTGACCCGGCCGGTACTTACGGGCAGGATTCAGTTTATTTACTTAATCCGTTGTTGGAGCCAATCGTTTCTACAACTTATGAAGTAGGCACCAAGCATATTATAATGTTCGGTGAAGAATCGTTGTTCAGGCAACTGAATTATGATTTAGCTCTCTACTATATCGATATTAAAAATGATATTATTCCTTACCGGGGCGGAAGATTTTATTTTACCGCCGGTAAAACTACAAGAATAGGAGCAGAACTTGGACTGAATTTATTTTTAACTCATGGTATTAATCTGCAAACCTCATTCACTTATTCACAGAATAAATACAAAGATTACTTAGTTGATTCTGCCCACTATGGTAGTGCTGGTAAGTCAGCAGATTACAGTGAGAACAAAGTGGCTGGTATTCCGGATTTATTTTACAACACTAAACTTGGATTCACCCCAGCTTTTATTGATGGAATTTCTTTCAGCTTCAGTTTAAATGGAATTGGAAAATATTTTGCGGATGATGCTAATAAAATTGAAGTACCGGCTTATACTGTTTCCAATATATCAGTTGGTACTTCCAAAAATATTTTCATAACAAAAGGTGTAAGCTTTAAAGGATTTATTTCCGTTAATAATTTATTCGATAAAAAATATGCTGCTTCTGCATTTATAAATCCTGATGTTGTTAAAGGAGAAGCTGTTTACTTTGAACCAGGTATGCCGAGGAATATTACGTTCTCGGTTTCTATTAATTTCAATTAAAATAAAATAAGGACGAATCATTGGTTCGTCCTTTATTTCTTAATCATTGCCAAAGAAATCTCATTTGAACTTGCTCCGCTTTTTTCAAATTCATTTAAATTTTCAACAGTAGTTTCTGCAATATTATCTAAAGCTTCTTTTGTAAAGAATGCCTGGTGACCGGTAATTACAACATTCGGAAATGTAAGCAGCCGTGCAAATATATCATCCTGAATTACATTTCCCGATTGATCCTCAAAAAACAAATCGCCTTCTTCTTCATAAACGTCAAGACCAAGCGCGCCAACCTTACCGGATTTCAGAGCTTTAATTACTGCCTTTGTATCAATCAATGCTCCCCTGCTTGTATTGATCAGAACAACACCCTTCTTCATTTTGTCAAGTGATTCGGAATTTATCAAATGATGTGTTTCCTTTGTTAACGGGCAATGCAATGTTATTAAATCTGATTCTGCAAATAAACTTTCCATCGAAATATATTTTACACCCATCTCCAAGCAGGATTTATTTTGTACATGATCAAAAGCTAAAATATTGCAGCCGAATCCTTTCATTATTTTTGCAACAACTTCACCAATTTTTCCTGTTCCAATTATTCCAACAGTTCTTCCATTAAGATCATAACCAAGCAAACCATCCAATGCAAAATTTCCTTCTCTAACACGATGGTATGCTTTATAAATCTTTCTGTTCAGTGCAAGAATAAGAGCTACTGTATGTTCTGCAACTGAATAAGGTGAATAAGCAGGTACCCGAACAACTTTAATTCCGTATCGTGAAGCAGTCTCAAGATCAACATTATTATAACCCGCACATCGTAATGCAATAAGCTTTATACCAAAGCCGGCAAGCGCTTCAACTACATTGGCATTAAGGTTATCATTAACAAAAACACATACTGCATTAAAACCTATTGCAAGAGTAACAGTGTCTTCGTTTAAGTGAGGTTCAAGATAAACTATTTTGTGATTTACTTTCCTGTTAAATGAATCAAAAATTTTCTTCTCGTAATTCTTTGCGCTAAAGAATGCTATCTTCATGTGTTCTACCTTTATTTCGAATTGTTACTAACTAAACATTTATTAGTGTTTTATGGTTTCTTTATTCTTAAAAAAATATTTCAGAATTAGTTGGAAATAATATTTTCGTTACTTGTAATATTTACTTAAATGATACTACAAAAAAAAATTAATGTGGGAATTCGGGAATTAAGTACAGTTATAAATACTGGCATTATAATTATAAATGATAAATGAATTTCACAAGCTGGATTTTAAATAACATGAAAACTATATATAAATTTTTCTTAATTGCTTTCCTGACAATAAACTCTTCAGTTTTACTTAGTCAGAATTTTAATTACACAGAAAGCTTTGAAACTGCTAATCCTTTTGTTAACTGGACGAGTAATGCAACATATACAATAAATTACTTTGGACCTTCTACCGACAGGTTTGTAGATGGAACAAAATCCCTGAAGATGGATATTACTGTTAACGGCAACGGAACTAACGAATGCTATTACTACTGGAAATTACCTTTAAAAGTAAATCTTCATGGTACATTAAATTTCTCAGCACAGGTATGGATGGATCAGGCAACAGCAGCATCTGTAAAACTCGGATACTATTACGGGTTTCCGCCTACTGGTCTTGAAAGACTTCCAACTCCCTCCACTGTAACGATGTACAATAGCTGGTATACTCAATCAGTAGTTTTAAGCCAGGATGTATTATATCATGCAGATTACTTTGCAAAAAATAAAATGTACAATGCAACAAGGGATGATTTTGGCCGTGAGCTTCAATTTATTGTACTAACAATTAAAGCTAAAGGTTCAAACAGATTTGTTTTTTACATTGATAAGCTTGAGGTATCCGGAACGGTTCTCTCATCAACCGATTTCACAACAATATCAACACAAGCATGGAGCAATTATCAACTTCGTGTTGATGCTGATGTTGCAACAAAACGGACAGCATATAATAACCTGTCGGCTATCCCGGATACAACCGGTAAAATTATATCCTCACAAGGATTGGTTTATTACAATAATCTTAAGACAGCTAAGACAAATATGTCTAACCTTTTAACAACGATGGACAACTCAGTTTATTTTGCACCGGCTATTATGGATTCAATGAATTCACTACTGGGTTTATATCCAACCTGGTATAATTTATTGCAAAATGAGAT
>CAZIDB010000001.1:30978-34589 GCA_964537965.1 uncultured Melioribacter sp.
TGGTACCAGGCAGGGTTAGATGAATACAAAACAAGTAACAAATATGCTATGCAGGAATTACTTGTAAAAAATGACAGTCTTGTTAAAGTTGATTTTACTTCAGGCACAAATTATTTACAAGTTACAAACAGCAGCGGGATTAAAAGTTATATTGATATATCAACACCCACTGCAGTTTTTCCTACCGGAGTTACTATTGCAGACAGCCCTACTCTTTTGCCATTCAAAGTTGCAGCCGGAAGGAACAAGCAACTTTGGTTAACTTTCCGCGTTCCCGCAGGTACTCCGGCTGGAATTTATACTTCACAACTTACTATTAAATCCGGAGTGAACACTGTAAGAACTTTTCCTGTTGAAATTGAAGTTTACCCGTTCAACCTTGATGAATCAAGAGTTGCTTATGGAATTTATTATCATGGTTACCTTGATAACATAACAGACAGACCATTTTATTACTCAAACAAAAAAGATACACAGTTAAGAATTGAGCTTGCAGATATGCTTGAACATGGTATTAAATATCCAACCTGTTATCAATCATTAAATAATCTTGACGGAGATTTACAGATAAGAAAACAAACAGGATATCCGACTGATAAATTTTACACAGTATCATTCTCGGCGGGTAATCCGCAAACTCAAAGCGAACTTGATGCATTAAAGACGCAGGTTAACAACTGGAAGACCAAACTTGCAAATAACGGTTTTCAGGGTTTGCATGTATACGGAATAGATGAGGCTACAGGAACAACATTAACAAGCCAGCGCCCCGCATGGCAGGCCGTTCATGATGCCGGTGCAAAAATATTTGTTGCAGGTTACCAGGGAATGGCAGATGCAATTGGAGATTTGCTTGATGTTGGAGTTATCTTAGGCAGCTTAAATAACGCCGAAGCAGTTAAATATCATAATTATAACCATAAGATTTTTTCATATTCTAATCCGCAGGTAGGATATGAAAATCCTGATATCTACCGACGTAATTACGGATTCAGTTTACTCCGTTCAGGTTATGATGGTGCAATGGATTATGCGTACCAGAAAAATTACGGCTCATTTTGGAATGACTGGGACGGCGCTAAATACAGGGAACAGAATTTTACTTATCCTGTTACAAATGGTGTAATATCTACCATTCAATGGGAAGGTTTTAGAGAGGCAATTGATGATGCACGCTATCTATCCACTTTATTAAATCTAATTGATAAAATAAAATCAAGAGGCGGAAATGCTTCTACATTTGAACAATTTGTAAATTCAATTAATACCGGAGGCGATTTAGATTATCTAAGACAACAAATAGCACAAAAAATTATTGAAGCAGGCAATGCTGTGCCACCACCGGATGTAATTGCACCAACTATTGTCTCGGCAAACATTGTTAATCCAAATAGTATAATCTTAGTTTTTAGTGAAAGCATAACAAATATCAGTGCAAACAATCCCGTAAACTATAGTATTACACCAGGCATAACAGTTAATGCTGCAACCTTAGCCTCAGATAACAAGACAGTTACATTAACAACTACCCAGCATCAGCCGTACGTAACATATAAAGTGCTTGTGGATGATGTTTTTGATTTAGCAGGTAATCATATCTCAACAACAATTAATAGTGCAGTTTATTCATTCAAATCGTCTATAAAGGTAAAAGCGAAAATATTCCTGCAGGGTCCTTACAGCAGCGGAACAATGTCAACCAAGCTATATTCATCCAGTTTAATTCCAAAGACACAACCTTATAATGTATCACCATGGAATTATAAAGGAAGCGAGACGGTTTCAACCATCCCTGCTAATGTTGTAGATTGGATCCTAATCGAATTAAGATCAGAAACTTCCCCATCAACCGTAGTGAAAAGAAAAGCTGCTTTCATTAAATCAGATGGCTCACTAATAAATTTAAATGGTGAAGCCGGACTTATTTTTGATACACTGTTAAGTGGAAATTATTTCGTAGCTTTAAAGCATAGAAACCATCTACCGGTTATGACAGCCAAAGCAATTTACTTGTCGGATACAACTTCGGTATATGATTTTACAAAATTGAACAGCGCTTACGGGACTAACCCGATGGCAAATCTCGGCAGCAATATCTTTGGTTCATACGCAGGCGACAGTAATGCTAACGGCATAATTAACCAGCAAGATATTGACCTTGTCGCAAGTTCAATTTTTAGAAGTGGTTATAGACCAACGGACATTGATCTTAATAAAACAATAAATGTTTTAGATTACGGTAAGATCAAAAATTCGCTTTCCAAAACAAGTCAGGTACCATAATAGTATTTATTTGTGTTGCTGATAATTAAAAAGCCTGTTTATACAGGCTTTTTTTATTTCTGATTTTTTAGTGCAATAACTTTTTACTAAACGTGATTTACCAAATACAATTTTTTATCATCTCTACTTAAATAAATGTTCAAACAATTATTGTTGATACGTTTCCATACTTACTTGTAATTCTTACCAAATTTTTTTTGTAAAGATAATAAGATGCTTATATCACACTTAATAGAAATGGCATAATAATTACAATCCATGAAGTAAATATTTGATTTCGAAAATTTTATCTGAAGGGTCGCCATGAAATTTTTTTCTGCATTATTGCATTCATATATACTAACGTTATTAGTTTCGCTTCTACTTAGCTCTTACACTTTCTCACAGTATAAGGTTGAAATAAGTAACAGCAGTTTAACAGATGGATATAATTATGAATTTGATATTTATGTTCAAAGCACTGGTGTTGATTTCTATCTTTCCTCATACCAGAGTGCCTTGTCATTTAATTCATCAATTAAAAACGGAGGAACACTATCGTTCAATTATATTGCAGGCACTTCCGAATTAAATAACATTCCATCATCAGGCATTGGGTTATTAGATGAAAACGGGATTGATAAATTATGTTTCGCTTCTAATTCAGGAAACGATTTAATCACATCTAACCCGGTTAGAATCGGACGATTCAGATTAACCAACACAAATCTTTATTCCTCTGAAATATCAGATATCAAATGGGTGTTCTCCGGTGAAGTTAAAACTATTTTCTGCGATAAGGACTATAATGATATTACTCTTACAGCTAACTACTCTAATTTAAATGACCTGTCTCCAATGCCCGTTGAACTGACTTCTTTCGATTACAAGTATGACGGGACAGATGTAACATTAAATTGGATTACAGCCACTGAAGTAAATAATTATGGTTTCGAAATACAAAGGAAGGATGAAGTAAATAATGAATGGGCAAGCATCGGATTTGTAAACGGTGCGGGCAATTCTTCTTCTATAAAAAATTATACATTTAAAGACAGCCCTGACAAAAACGGCCTGTATTTCTACAGACTAAAATCTATTGATACTGACGGGCAGTTTGAATTTTCAAACGAACTTTCAGTTAATGTTGAAATTGTTAAGGAATTTAAACTTTGTCAGAATTATCCTAATCCTTTTAATCCTTCTACAAGAATACAGTATTCACTTAAATCCTCAGGTAAAGTTCTTCTAGAAGTCTATAATTCTTTAGGTGAACTTGTAACATTATTGGTTAATGAGAACCAGATTGCCGGCGTTCATCAGGTTGACTGGAAAGCAGATAATCTTAG
>CAZIDB010000001.1:34689-50504 GCA_964537965.1 uncultured Melioribacter sp.
GCTCTGAATCCTTCCCACTGAACAGTTGAGATAATTCCATCTGCAGTTGGGTATGTAAAATTCTCATCTCTGTATTTTTTATGGTCCCAATCATTCCAGGTACTACCATAGTTTTTTTGATACGCATAATCCATGGCACCGTCGTATCCTGCCTTCCATAAGGTTAATCCATAATTCCGTCTGTAAATTTCCGGGTTCTCTTCACCGGCTTGCGGGTTGGAATAAGAAAATATTTTATTTCTCTTTGAATGATAAAACTGAGCCTGCAAAGGATCCAATGATCCCTGTATTACTGCAACATCAAGAATGTCTCCCATATCTGTAAATGTCTCTTTATATCCCGCAACAAAAACCTTTGCACCTGCATTCCTTACCACCATCCAGGATTTCCTTTGACTTCTTAGTTTATCGTCTCTTGCCTCATCAATACCATAGACAAATAATTCTTTGTAACCATATTTACTTATAGTTGATTTCCACTCACTTATGCTTTTTCTTAGCTGTTCCAATTCAGCATCATTATTTGAGTTGCCAGTTTGAATTCCGAGTGTAAATAATTTTTCCGTTGGTAATCCAACATCCTTCCTTATTTTCAAATCCTTGTCAAGATTTTTAAGTATCTGGTAAGTTGTTGGATATAAAACACCGTGCTGTTTCAAATCCACCATTTCAATTTTGTATTGTCTTGAAGTTTTATTCGTAAAGTTCATTGGTTTGTCTGTATAATCATCTACATAACCATGATAATAAATTCCATATGTTAAAATTGATTTACTCAAATGAAACGGTAATACTTCAACAACAATTGGAAATTCTTTTAATTTTTCATCTCCTGCATTTATTGTTATAGTACCCTCATATTTACCCGGGACTGCATTCTCCGGAATGTGAAGTGTAAACCAGATTTGTTTGTTAAAATCTTTTTCAATTGAGAAATGCAGCAATTCATCACTGTCTTGCACAAACCCACCGTTGGGAAATTTCGAATCAGCAGATGTTAAATCGACATATTCTTTTTTATTACCGGGAAGATTCACACGGATAAGGTTCTTTTCATTTTTATAATCGACCTTTAGGATATCATCATCTTTAACAAGCAGTTCCTGAGTTAGTATTTTTGATTTGTTCTCGTTGGTTCTGAATCCTGCCTGGTACCAGACTTTAGCAATCGATATATCCATTTTATCTGAGCTTATTGATGCGGCAGAACTTTTCAAATCTGAACAGTTAATTTTAATATTAGTTAAATCTTTTTTTGCCTGAATGAGTAATGAAAACGGCAGGTATTGGCCGGGTGTTCCCCTATCAGAAAATTTGGCTAATGAAACAGCATCCTTCGGAATATTTTTACCCGTTAACCGATTGTATTTTGTAGGTGGTAACAAGAAAACGTCGGCTGAATTATTTTGATTAGAAATATTGCCCGTTTGGTTTTGGTCAACTTGCTCTTTTTCGAAATTGGTTTGAGCGGAAATATTATTATGTTCAGAAAGAGAATTTATTCCGGTGTAAATTTTATCATCTGAAGTTAAATGATTTATTTGCAGGTCATCAAGATAACAAACAACTCTGCCGCTTTGTTTTGTTTCTATTTTGATTAAGAGGTTACTAACCTTTTCATAAAATGGCAGTAGTTGAAATGATTCATTAGGTTCACGATGAACGGTTTGAACAACCGGAAAAATGTTTGTGTTAAGTTTCTTCCATTTTGATAGCGTCTTTTCAAAGTAATGATTTAAGGAAATATTGCTTGCATCAAATGGTAAAATTGTAACTTCAGCATCCTTATCATTTCCATTGAGAGAAAAAGCAGATGAGATTTTTAGTCCACCTTTAATTACAAAATTAAGAGGCATTAACCAATAGTGAGCGCTTTTTGCAGAATCATTTTTTTTGATGAAAAAATCGAACTTAACCGAATGCCTTCCGCCGCAAGATTCTTCATTTGTTATTCCGGCATAATTAATTTTAATATCTGCAGTAGAAAATAGATGCTCAAGGTTTAATTTCTTACTATCCTCAAAATTATCTTCATACAGAATGAAGGAAGAAAATACTGATAGATTAGTAATCAAAGAAAAAGCTGTAAAGAACAGTAATAAAGTTCTGTAAATATTAATCCTCATAGTATAATAAGTTCTTAAAGCAGCCTACATAATAATCAATGTAATAATTGCGAGGAATGGTAGTGCAAATGAACCGTAGAATAAAAGATTTGTCATTTCAGTCTTAATGGAGATCATTATTTTATACCAGAGGTAAAAAATGAAAGCTTCAAGAAAACTGATACTGAAGAATTCATCAAAATGAAATTTGATAAAACTATTTATAATCATGATCAGCATTATAAATGCAATTACAGTTAAATCTATTCCATTCAGCACAACTCTTCTTACAGGTGAAATCTTATCGCTTGAAATAAGGAATAGAACAATAATTACAGCAAGTATATAGTAACTAATCTCCGTCATCTGGTTCACATTAAAATCAGAAGTGGTTATGTTAAAAATGGAAGATGAATTTAAATTTGTAATTGTAAAAAATGCAGCCAGATTTATAAATGTATATATGTTGCTAATATCCTTGGATCTTTTCTGATGCCCGTAAGCAAGAAGAAATAAAATTAAACCCATCGCAAAGAAAAGGAACAACAGGTTGATGCTTATATTAGAACTTTGGGGAATTGACAGAATAATTATTACTGCAATTAAAATTGTAGAAAGGCTAACAAGAAAGTTCTCCATATTGCCTACAACCTTTGCAGGAACTTCCCGTATTACTTCTCCCTTTGAATTCCACTTTGAATACTTTCTTATAAATTTCAGAATCGGGTCAATTAAAAATACAATTCCAACAAACACAAAAAATAAGATCGTCGGTACCATGTGGGATACCTTTACATAGTACAGCGCAATTATTATAAAAATCAGCGTAAAGCTTTCAATTAGAAAGACAGTAAACTTATGTGAAATATTGTTTGAAGTGATTATATGATGAATATGTGTTTTATCCGGCAGGAAAGGATTTTGTTTCCTGATTATGCGGAATGACATCACCTTAATTGTATCAATGATAGGAATTGCAAGCAGCATAATCGGGAACGTTAAATCCAGCGAATGATTATTATAGTTAATAGATGTTAAGATAGAAGTAAGAACCAAAAAATATCCAAGGGTTAACGAACCTGTATCACCTAAAAATATTTTTGCCGGGTGAGCATTATACTTCAGAAATCCAAGTATGCCACCCATAAGACTGGTAGACAGAATTAAAAGAAATGTGTCATTAGAAATAATTGCCAACGCAAGTATTATTGAAAAAATAAGCAGAGAAAATCCGCTTACAAGCCCATCCATCCCATCAAGTAAATTAACCGAATTGATGCTACCTAAAATAAAAATACCAAGCAATATATAATGGAATGGCGCCGGAATGTCTAAACCAAAGAGCGATAATGTTGAAAACTTTGGCGATAAATAAAAAATCAATAGTACTGTAGAGAATATTTGCAATAAAAACTTAGCTGAGTAATCAAGTCCTAAAATATCATCAAAGATTCCGATCATCAGAATTATGTTTGCAGAAATTATTATTAACCTTATCGAGTTGAGATTATCAAAAAAGGTTAGCATCATTACAGAGACAACCATAAAGATTAATAGGCCACCCATCCTTGGAACGATAGCAGTGTGTATTCTCCTGTTACCGGGCAGATCCACTACTTTAGTCTTTTGCAAATAAGCAATAAAGTAAGGCGTAAAGAATATTGTAAATATAAGGCTTGTGAAGAAAATCAGTAAAAAATTCATTTACAGACCAATCCTGAAATAGTATTACATAACATTAATTATTGAACTTGCACCCTCTTTATATAAGATAATATAACAGGCGTAAATGTCAATTTTTTTATTCGGTTTGTGTTAACCCGCACCACTTTTAACAATAACTTAATGACGAGAAGGAAAAATTATAAATTACTTTTTATAATCAGGTAGTAACTTAAGTATTGATTCTGCCATCTCGTTCATTATCCTGTTCCTGTTAAATTTCTCCAGGAACTTATGCCTGTAATTTCCATTAGGTTTATACGAGCTTAATTTTTCAAGGAGTTCATCTGTTTCTCCCGGTGAAAATAAAATTGCATCCGGAATATTTTCATGGATAAATTGATTAGCATATCCACCTACTCCGGCAATAATTCCTTTCCTTGTTGCCCCGTATTCAAAAATCTTAGAAGGCAGCACTTTTTCAAATGCTTTGTAATTATTTAAATGAAGAAAAAGAAAATCGCTTTCTGCATAATGTTCTTTAAGCTTGTTCCTGTTTACCGGCTGGAGGATTTCAACATTGTCCACTTTCATTTCCTGTAGCTTATTTACAAGATGTTTCTTTGCACCGCCATCGCCAATAATTCTGAACTTATACTTATTGCCTAATTTTTTTGCGGCAAAAGGAATTATTTTTTCAAGCCCCTGCCCTTCCCCTATGTTGCCGGCATATGTAATTAGCTTCTCTGCTTTTAATGGGTTGTTTTTATTTTGCTGGTTTGCCAACTCTAAAAACTCATCATCAATACCATTCGTATAAAACGAAGTTGAGCCTTTATAAATTGACTTAAAGTAATTTTCAAATCCCTTTGAAACAAAATTAATGTGAGAGGCATTGTTAACAGTATAACGTTCAATAAATTTTAGCGAAGGAAGAATAAAAGTTTTGGCTATTTTATTTTTCAATACTTCATTCATTGTATCGGTAAAGATATCCCTTATATCAAGATAAAGCGGAAGTCTCATTTTCTTAGCTAATCTTGCTCCTAAAAATGCTGTAAACAATTTTGATGATGATGCATAGATAAGATCATATTTTTTTCCTTTAGTTAATCTTTTAACACCTCTGTAATAATCCCGGTAAGAAATTACCTGATCCGCAAAACCATTTTTATGTGCTGATAATTTTATTCGTCTGATTGTAACATTTCCATCAGTTTCTGTTTCGGAAGCCTGAGCTTTGAAAGTATGATACCTGTTCGGCATTGTTGTCAAAACTTCGATTTCATCTTCCGGTTTGATTTTATTTTTTAGAATATCCACTAATGCTGTGTTTCTGAATGAACCGGCAGATAAATCCGGCCTATAAAAAAAGCTTAGGAATAGAATTTTCATCTTTGTCTTTCGGATTGTTTTTAAAAATGTTTTGGAAGTTAAACCAGGTTCAACTTAGCATAACTGCTTTTTGTTGCCTTGCCTGTTGTACTAGGAACAGCAATTTGAAATGAACCTTTGCAGGGACTTTTTCCGTAAAATATTTTTATCTTCTTTGCCGGAATTGATTTACCGAATGCCGGGAAATAATAAGCGGGCATAATTTCATATTTGGCAGAAGTATTTATTAAAATTACACTATCATTTTTCTTTATCCTGATTTCATTATCACCTGAAATAATTTCGCATTCCGGATGCAACAAAAGATTAGTTGCAGCCAATTGCCCGTTCCCGCCAATTATTTCATCTGTAATTTCTATTATGTTTTTATTCAGCTTAAATTTTCTTAAGTGCAGTGGTTTACCGCTAAGCCGTTTATATCCGTCGTGTGCAGCGCTTAACTCAAATCCATCTTCCCTCGTAACATAGTTTTGAATCTTTACATTAGCCCGCCTTGCAACTCTGAATGCTCCATAAAATTCACATTGATCAATATCATCCAGTGTAAGAGTATTGTGTGAAGAAGTGGCTCTTGAATAATTTCTTTTCTCACCCGGATTATATTCATATACACCTGGGTCAATAATAATTCTTTCTTTGCCCGCACTTAATTCAAATGAAAAAATATCTCCGTGACTGTGGGCAGGTAGATGATCTGCTCCAACTCTGCCGACATCAATCAGAATATAAATATCTTTGTTTCTGAAACCGTAATACCCACTTGATTCAAGTTTGATATGCCGGTTCATTCTTGTAAAGTTGCCTGAAATTTTTCCCCATACACTAAGACATTCGTTTGCAGGATAACTCATGTTGACGGATCCGTCATTAAATACACTTATAATATTATCCGGATGTGTAAAATCATTAATAGCCTGGGCCATTGAGTCAAGTTTGTCATGCAGTTTCGATTTTAAGTGTGGATTTTCCAATACATAATAGCATTCTAACAAATCAACAAAAACCTGGCAATGATATGCGGTTGATAATTCAAAATGCACACCATCAGGAAGGATCTGTTCATCAAGTTCTTTATTTAATAATTGAACAGCAGTTTCTTTCCATCGTATGGAATGGTTTCCGCTAAAAAATTTAGCTGCCCAAAGTAAAGTTTTAATGTTTTTAATGATGTGGTTTCCACCGATATCTTTTTCAATATTCCTTTCGAGATATAATAACTGCAGAAATAAACTTTGCTTAGTTTTTTCATATTGAGCTAAATTCAGATTAATTCCTCTGAAGGCAAACTGCTGCATCCAAACTATTGTTCTTAATGAAAGCGAGTATGAATTCCATGCTGCCCAATCGAAGTTATTCCGGAATATTTTATTCTGTTCAACCCAAGCTTCAACAAGTTTAAGGAAATCATTATTGTTTACCTCTTCAAGGTATTCCATATAGTGAAGGTTCATAAGCCACAGGCGGAAATTTTTATTGGCAATATTTAATTCCCAGTTAATCTTATCATCCATTTCAAAAGTTTGATTAAGGAAATTAAACTTGTAACCATTTTTTACTTTATGAATAAAGCCGTTTCTTGCAGGCATTACCGGGAGAGGAAGCATCTCGTTTGCAATGATACTTTCATTGACTAAGACCATTTCATATTTTCTCTGAAAATGTGAGCTGAACTTAGCATAAGCTTTTCTCCTGGCAATAAAAATCAGTCTGTAAAACAGTTGACTTAATCTGGTGTATTTAATTGAGTAGAAGAGGCGTATATATTTTTTCAATCTGCTTGTCTGAATAAATCTTTGTGAATAAAGAACTCAGCCAGTTTAAACTTTTTCAAGAGTAATTACTTTATCAACCGGATCATCTTTAATAATTTTTTTCATCTTCTGAAAAACGTTGTCCCAATTATATTTTTCTTTATATAACTTGAAGCCTTTTTCCCCGAACTTTTTACATAGTTCGGGAGAGTCCAATAATTTCAATAAAGCAATTTCAAGTTGCTCTACATTCCCGGGCTGAACAAGAAATCCGTTCTCATTATCAATTACAAAATCAGGTATTGCATTAATCTTTGTAGCAATAATCGGAAGTTTGTTCATCATTGCTTCTATAAAAACTATCCCAAACGGTTCAATGTATGACGGCATACAAAAAATAGACGTCGTTTTAAAAAGGTTTCCAATTTCATCCAAACTAACCTTTCCATAAACAGTAATGCCGGGCTCTGATATTTTAGGTGCTCTCCAGCTAACAATTGTAAGTATTGCATCCTTATGTATTTCTCTTATCTTTCTGAATGCCTGTAGCAATATTAGTCCACCTTTGCGCGACCAGTTACCACCAATAAATAAAATATTTTTCGTAGTATAATCCTTAAGTTCTAAATCTGGGCTCTCAGAATTTATATTGCCGCCGGTATAAACCACCTTAATTTTATTCCGATCAATTTGATATTGGTTTATAAGTGAGTACCGGACATTTGAACTCATCACAAATATTTTTGCCGCATTGGTGTACAATGATTTTTCAAATGCTAACCATCTTGAAGTAGGAGTTTTATTCCTATCATAGAATTCATTGTTTAAATTTTCAAGGTAGGTGTTATCCGTAAAAATGTAATTCTTAATCCCCGGGATTGAAGCATCTATTAAAGACTGAGTTTGAAATGTGAAAGCAATTGAATTTTGAAAATGATTATAATTTTGAAGTATCTTTTTTCTTATCAGCCTGAAAAAGAATGTGTTCGGAATTACACAATCTTTTATTTTGATTCTAAAAGTAATAAGCCTGAAAAAATATTCCTTAAGAATAAAAAAATAATTCAGCAGGATATATATTTTTTTTGATCTTAATATTTCAATCGCATCAACAGTAATTAGTTCGTGTTCCGGAAAATTCGAGCGAAGTTTCTGATAGACTTTAGAATTAATATGTGAAAAGGAAGATAATTTTACGAAAAGTATTTTATCCCTCATGAATATTATTTGACCCTCTCTTTAATAAAATATCACAAGATATTAGAATTTGTTCTGTTGGTAATTTAACACATCACCGGTAAATGTTTCGTCCTGGTGTTCAAAATCCTGTTCTAAAATAGAAGTATTACTGTTATTGTCATCCTGCTTAATTTCATTAATTACAAATTTCATTTTTCCATTTTTAAGTTTTCTAAGTTTATCCGTATAGATAATTCTGAATTTAAAACTTTTACCAAGCCTGTTAGTAACTTCGTCAATTATAACCTGTTCTTCTTCTTTCGAATAGTTTATTCCTTTAACGATATAAAATGTTGCCTCACCTTTCTGTTTCTGAATAATCTGTGCTCTTTTAACATTTGGAGCTTTCTTGAAAAAGAATCCGGAACCACCTACTCTTGTACCATCTTTAAGAATAAGAAAATCCTGTTCTCTTCCAAGTATCTCGTTTACAATTCTTGAATTTCTTCCGCAAGTACATTTCTCATTCATGTCATGTATTTTTACTATATCACCTGTGTCATATCTTATAAGTGGAAAGGCTTTATTAAAATAAGTTGAACCGATTACTCGGTACTCATCATCTGTACCGTTTATTTTTAAAAATTCTACAAATGAAAATGATTCGTCAACGTGGAGGCTACCCTCTTCACATTCATAAATACTTGCTACACCTTCGGTCATACTGTAAAACTGTTTTACTTTACAGCCAAAAACTTTTTCAATATTTCTTTTCTGGAATTCAAATAATGTTTCTGAACTTGTAGTAATAATGGAAAGATCTAACTCACGCGCAAGTTGTTTAAGATCAGTCTTTTCAATCAGGTCAGCAAGATCATTTAAAGTTGATGGAAAACCATGCATCCATTTTATTTTACTTTTCTTAATCTCTTCAAGGTAGAGTTTAACTGTATCCTTATTTAAATGACAGCTTGAGAAAAGATATTGCTTTGTGAAATATGATTTAATCCAGTACGGAGGTTTTGTTCTATCTGAATTTAAAATACTTTTTCCAATAATATAAGCACACCAGGAGCTTGTTGTAAGATTAAACAGATACCTGAACTTCCAGAAAATTGCCCACTGCGAAAAAACAAACTGCCTGCACACCGGGTATTTCAGTCCTGAACCTGTAGTTCCGCTTGTATTGTAATATTGCTGAATGTAATCCGGATTTAATATGCTGTCATAATTCTCCTTTACTATTTCTTTGTTCACTATTGGCGAATTATAGAAATCCTTTTCACTTTTTATCCTGTAGAATTTTGAATTCTTTGTATTCTCAATAATCCTGTCTAAGTTCAGTCCCGGACTTTCAGTACGGTCCAACAAAGTAAAGTTGTTAAGCTGAGCATAAAAATCATTGTTATATCTTTTTCTTTTGATTTTTAAACCATAAAGGTTAACAAGTAAAAACTGTAAAACGTATGGCAGTCCCAAATATTTCTTATTCATTTTATACCTGGATTATTTTAATTTACAAAATTGAAAGGAGAATCGACCAGACCTTTATCTATTTCGGTTTCATTTATGATTAAACGGGTTTTGCCGTTCCTTGTTGTTCTTAATGTATCTGTATAAATAATGTCATATTTAAAATCCACACCAAGCAACTGAACAATTCCATCAACCAATTCATCTTCATCCTTCTTAGAATACATTGCACCTTTAATTATATAGAACTCAGCATGACCTTTTGTATGTTGAACAATCTGGGCTTTGTTAATATTATATGCGCTTGCAAACAGCATTCCTATCCTAACAATCTTTCTTCCATCTTTAAGCAAAAGATATTCAACATCCCGCCCTATAATTTCTTTTATTTTTCTTGATTTACGTCCGCATTTGCACAACTCATGATCATTATCAAGTATTACCCTGTCACCCGTATCGTAACGAACCAACGGGAAAGCTTTATTGTGATATTGTGTTCCGACAATTTTATACTGCGTTGGATTATCCTCATCCTTAATAAATTCAACAAAGGAATAAGTCTCGTCAACGTGCAAACTACCATGCTCGCATTCAAAAATATTAGCAACACCTTCGGTCATTCCATACAATTGCCTTACCTTACAATTAAAAGTACTCTCAACATTTTTCCTCTGGTAACCAAGCAGCATTTCTGAACTTGTTGTAATACATTTTATTTTAAGGCTGTGAGCCAATTCAGTAAGATTATTTTGATTTACAAGATTAGACAATGAATTAATTACTGAAGGATAACCGTGAAGCCATTGAATTCCACTTTTCTTAATTTCTTCAAGGTAACTTTTTACAGTTGCCGGATTGAGATGATCCAGAGTAAGGTATAATCTTTTGGAAAAATACTCTTTAATCCAAAAAGGTGGTTTTTTCTTGTTGCTGCTTAAAATTGATTTGGCAAAAATATAAGCGCACCACGTATTCATATCTAATCCATGGATTATCCTGAATTTCCAATACACTGCCCATTGGTGATAAATGAATTCCTGAGAGATCGGATATTTCAATCCTGATCCGGTTGTACCGCCTGTTGCAAGATATGTTGTAACTTCATTTTTATTTATTATCTGCTGATAATTCACTTTTACAATTTCTTTAGTAATAACAGGAGATTTGAAGAAATCTATTTTGTTAGTGATGGAATAGAAAGGAGAATCTTTTGTAATTTCTTTTACCTTGTCAATATCAAGTCCCATTGTTTCATTCTTATCAACCTTTAAATAGTTGTTAAGAATTTCAAAGAATCTTCCCGAATATCTTTTTCTCTTTAAGTACAACCCGTTAAGATTTACAAGTAAAAACTTAATTGCATGAGGAAGTAAAAGGTATGCTTTTCTCATAAAGTCTTTCTTTATTGATAATTCTTTAAACTGATCATTAATCCCTCAAAAAGCATTTATAAGTTTGTCACTTTCACATTTCAGTAACAATGAATCATAATCCAATTCATTTATTATTAACCTGATTTTACCATTTTTAGAAACTTGTAAGGTATCTGTATAAATAATTTCAGCTTTAAAATCGCCGCCAAGGTAATTTTCAATATTATTTAGAAGAATTTTTTCATCCCTGGAATTATAAGCAGGCCCCCTTACGATATAAAATTCTGCCTTCCCGACATGACGTTGAATAATCTGGGCTTTCTTTACATTTGTTAATTCTCTGAAAATTATGCTGCCAATTCTAACACGTTTTGTATAATCAGGCATTATCAGGTAATCCTGCTCCCTGCCTATTATTTCTTTTACTACTCGCGATTTCCTCCCGCACCTGCAACTGAAGTCTGCATCAGGTAATAAAACAGAATCACCCGTATCATATCTTAAGAGAGGAAAAGCTTTGTTGTTGTATGATGTCCCAACAATTTTATAATAGCCCGGCAAATTCTGGTCTTCAATAAATTCAACATAAGAAAAGGTTTCATCTACATGTAAATTTCCTTCTTCACACTCAAACATATTTGCAACACCTTCTGTTAACCCGTATAGCTGACGGACCTTGCAATTAAATATTTCCTCTATATTTTCTTTTTGATATTGATAGAGTATTTCTGAGCTGGTAGTAATAACAGATATACCTAAATCCTTAGCAGTACTTTCAAGTTTCTGTTCTTTTATTAATTGAGTCATCAAGTTAAGCGCCGAAGGATAACCATGAATCCAACGGATATTATTCTTCTTGATCTGTTCAAGAAAAAGTTTTATTGTTCCGCTGTTCAGATGAGGTAATGACAGAAGTAATTGCCTGCTTAAAAATGATTTCACCCAAAACGGTGGAATCTTTCTTTCCCTCTTTAATAAGGTTTTTCCTATCAGATATGCGCACCAGGTGTTTAATCCTATTCCATGCAATATTCTGAATTTCCAGAATAGAGCCCACTGGTGATTTATGAATTCCTGTGAGACCGGAAATTTCAACCCAGAACCCGTGGTACCACCGGTAAAAATAAAAGTGCTAAGATAATTTTTGTTAATAATCCTGTCGTAGTCTTTTTTTATTATTTCTTTATTAATAATCGGAAGATTATAGAAATCATCAGCGGAATTTAAATGATAATATGAATTATCACTTACCGACTCTTTTATTTTATCAATGTTCAATTCATACCTTTCCGTAAAATCAACAGACTGATAGAATTTTAGCGCGTGCTTAAATCCTGCTTTATACCTTCGTTTTTCCTGCATATAGCTGTAGATATTAACAAGAATGAATTTGATTGGGTACGGAAGTTTTTTATACAATTTATTCATATAATCTTTTCGTATTTGTTACTGACTAACAAGTTGAAGTGTATCTAAAAATCTGTTTGTGTGAATATCAGATCTGAAAATTTCAAATTTCTTGAACGCCTGCTGGGAAAATTTCTGATAATTATCCCTGTTAAAATATTTTATTGCAAAAACCATTTCGGGAATGCTTTTAGGAGTAACAAGTAATCCTTCAACACCATTATCACATATTTCCTTTATTGATTTTAATGATGTTGATATAATCGGGATGCCGAGCGAGTAGGCTTCAATAATAATTCCGGGGTAACCTTCCTCTGCTCTGTAACTTGGTAAAAGCAGCACATCATATTTATTTAGAGTAGGAATTACCTCATCATGTTTTAATGCACCCTTATAATTTACGTTATAGTTTTTGAAATCCTTTTCCGAATACTCTCCATACATGATCGGGCCGTAAATATCAATAGTATAACCAGGTTCCAATTGATTCGACGCTTCCAGTATCTGGTCTATTCCTTTGCCTTTGCTAACGTGACTTATAAATACAAACCTCTTTTTGAAAGAACGCGGTAATTCAGGTGTAAAAGTTCTTTCCCTTACATTTGGGAACCAGAAGGTATTTTCATTATACTTTCCGAAATACTCAACAAGAAATTTTGTTTCAAAGAAGGTGTAGTCCGCATTCCTTAAAATAAATTCAATAATGCCCTTTGTGAATTTTCCACCGTTCTCATAAAACTGGTTGAAATTGCCTGCAAATTTTCTAAGGCTTAATGTCTTCCTGAATAAACGGCATAAAAGAATTGCAAATGGCGCAACAGAAAGATATGTGGCAGCAGTTCCATGTAAAGAAACGTGGTCAACCTTTCGGATATTAAGAAGCATCCGGTACATAACATTTAAGAACGCAGAAATTTTATTCCTGTAGTTTGCACCGTTTGCATCAATAATTATTTTATCAACGCCAAGCTGGTCTAACTCATTTATTAATTGTTCAAACAGAACTATAACACCGCCTGTGTTTTCAGGATTTATTTTTCTTGTACGCGGACCAATTAAAAGTATTTTTGCCATGAATTGTTTTTCTCTTTAGTAATTAAAACGGTTTATTGTTCATTTGAATATGAGACATCCATATTTTTATAGGCGATGCCGGATGGTTTAGTCTCAAAAAACGAGTTGTACATGACCAGGTAATTTGTTACGCACGATTCTATCGTGTAGGTTTTTGCTTTATGCTGTGCATTTGCTGAAAAGGTTTCTCTAAGCTTAAAATTTTTAATTAGCTTAAACAATGCATCAGCAAGCTTATCCGGATTCTCTTTCTCTACAAGCAATCCATTTACGTTATCATCTATAACCTCAGCGTTACTTCCAACATTCGTTGCAATAACAGGAATGCCTGACGAAAATGCTTCAAGCAAAGCAATGGATAATCCTTCCCATCTTGATGACATAACCCAGATATCATTTTCAATTAGTTTTTCCGGGATGTCATTCCTTGCCTTCCAGAAAATAACATCATCATTAAGTCCCAGTTCCAACGAAAGGATTTCAAGTTCCTTTTGTAAAACTCCAATTCCTATAAGGTTCAGTTTAGGTATCCTAATACCAGATTCAATAAGTTTTAATTTTAGAATTGCGAAGCTGCGTAATAAAGTCGCATGATCTTTCTGAATATCAAGTCTGCCTATACATAAAATATTTTTTACATCAGGTTGAATGATTCTTTCTTTATGCTGGAATTTAGCGATGTTAATACCATTAAAGATCAATGCAATTTTGCTTTCTTTAACCTTAATAACATCTTTTATTAAATCTTTGCATTTGTCTGAGATAGCAACAAATTTATTAATTAAAGGCTTTGCGAAATATCTTTGTAACCTTGGAAAAGCAATTACCGTATTATGGATTGTCTGAACAAGCTTCACCTTTAACCCAAGACTTGCAGGAGCACAGTAAAAAGTTGCCAGTTCCGAATGCGTATTTATTACATCAGGATTTCTTTGCTTAATTAATTTTCTTAATTGAAAAATGACCCATAATCTTTTCTGGTGTACAACTTTTCCTACATTTACATAACCAACATTATTTGAAATTAATTCGGTAATATATTTTTTCTCAAAGTTCTCATCACCTGTTGCTCCAACAGCCCATACTTCTACTTCACATTTCTTTGCAGATACAATTGCAATATCCTTAACAAGAACTTCTGCCCCGCCGGGACTAAAAGACGAAATAACGTGGACAATTTTCATATTAAACTTTCCTGAATTTTGTTTAAGCGAAATAATTTGTAATAATGATATAACTGGTTTTGAACATTCATTAGCAATGCAAAGGTTAGCCAGAGATATTTATTATAGTTTAATCCTAAAGTAAAGCCCATTAACAAAAAAGCTACAACAGCAAGGTAAATCCAAAAATAATCTGAGTTAACAATCGTCCGGAAATACTTTGTAAGCATATCAAACAAGAAAATAATTAATGCGAGGAAAACAATTAAACCACTTTCTGCAAGCGATTTCAGATAAATATTATGTGGGGCAACAGAATCCTGGCTAAGATTTTCTCTTGTATACTTAGGTGAGTTAGCGGCGTAGTTATTCATACCAACACCAAGAATTGGTTTATCTACAAGCATATTCAGTCCTGCATTCCAGCTTTGAAATCTTGTTTTAGCAGTACCGGTTTTTTCTGTTCTGCCAAGAACATTATCAATTGCCTGAATATCAAGAATCTTATCCTGCAGTGAAATAAAAGCGAATATGCCAACTACCGCAATAATTGTAACGGTAATTATACTTTTTGTAAATGCAAATCTTAAATACTTGATAAGAATAAAAATCCCAAGAACAAAAGCCGCAAGGAAAGAAGACAAGGAAGCAGCCTGGAACAACCCATACAGAAACGCCATTGCTGAAATTGAGACAAAGATATAGTTCTTGTTTTTTCTGAAGAGGTAAATTGAAATCATACTGAAGGCAAGCAGTTGGGTTGCAAACTCGTTAGGATCTGAAGTACCGCCAGTCTTTCTGAATGTCCATTTGTTTATTGTAGAATTAAAAGCTAAGATTATTACAGAGGATAACGTTACAACCCAAACCACGTACAAAACTTTATCAAAGTTATAGTTTATATAGCAAATGGTTATTACAAACATCGAGATTAATAACAATAAATTATTTGTCAGTTTTGTCGGGTCGTTGGTCCCCGGGTTAATAATCAAAGAGAATAAACTAAGCAGTAAAAAAACAAGGAATGGTACAAGCTGCTTAAGCAATACTCTGTTTGTAATATTCTTATACATTCTTCTGAGATTCAGAATGATGAATCCTGCAAACACAACACGCAGAGATAACGGGCCGAACTTTTCAACAAAGAAATTGTCGTTGTAAAGAGTAAAAATGAAAACAAGATTTACTACGTCGTATAAAAGATTAAACAGGTTGTAGCGTTTTTTCATTATT
>CAZIDB010000001.1:50604-58251 GCA_964537965.1 uncultured Melioribacter sp.
ATAACAGTATTGAAAGTAAGATAATGCGGCTTTAACAAAAATATAAGACTTGTAAGCAGAAGTGATATTAATGCTCCGAACAGAAAAATATATTTGCGTAGGCTTTTTAAATTAGAAACATAATCAGCAATAAAATCCAACCGATCTTTACTTAACCTTGATACAAGATAATTCCTGATTGAAGTATAAAAAACAAGGATAATCCCGATGAACGTTAAAGAATAACCGATATCTGCAAGAGCAACATTGTTTTTACCTGTAAGATAAAGATAAGGATACCTACCCGAATACAAGTACAGAAACCCGGCAATGTATGTAAGCAGAGAGAAGGAAAGATATTCTTTTGTTTTTGAGATAAATTTTGTTACGGCTTTCCATCTGTAAACAGGAATTAAAGATAAACCCTGGAATAGAATTTTTATATTCACAAATAATATATGAAGCAATGCAGGTATAAACGGGAACAGCAATGTCTCTACAAACATTTGTGTTAATGAAAAGCTTTTTACAGTGTACAAATGACCCAGGAAAGCAAGGCGTAACAAAAATACAATAACAGAATGTGTAACCTGCATTTTATTATAACCGTTAGCAAGAAGCCAGTTCTTTATAAACAGCCATGCTAATTGTGAGATCACCATCATATAAAGTAATTCGGAATTGATAGGTATCTGGTCAAGATTAAATAATGAATTAACCTGATTGCTGAAAAACAATCCCGTAACAAGCAGTATACTAAATAACAATAACTGGATTACACTGTTTACGTATTTAGTTGATCTGTCAATCTTGTTATACCGCAGATAACTAATCGATAAACCGAATTCAAAAATAAACGATAACAGGAGCAGCACCTGGTTGCCGGCAGTAAAAAAAGCCATAAAATCTGTATTAAGAATGTATGGCAACAGCAGCCCAACCATATAAGTTGAAGCGCTGTAAATAAGATTACTTGCAAGGTACCAGGATGTTTCTGAGAATAAAATTCTCTTTAGATTGTAATCCTTTATAAAATTAACAAAGCCACCAATCTTTGAATCGTTTGTCAAAGATTTAAGCAGGCTTTGGATTGAAATAGAAATATCAGCCATCCTGCTTATGCTTTAACAATTTTATCTGAATAAATTCCACGGTTACCAAATGCATTCCTTGTATCAAGTATAAGCCTGGAATTTTCCTGGATAAATTTATAGTCAAAAGCAGAATGATCTGTACTCAGCAGAACAAGATCATATTCCTTCAGGCTCTTAGCTGTTATTTCAGTTGATACCATATCATAACTGTAATGACGTGTTTTAGGCAGCTTAGGCACAAAAGGATCATTATAAAATACATTAGCCCCTTTACGCTGAAGAATTTCAATTAGCTTTAACGTTGGCGATTCACGCATATCATCAATATCTTTTTTGTATGCTGCACCAAGAATAAGAACTTTAGAACCGTTAAGTGATTTCTTAAACCTGTTCAACGCTTCACCTGCCTTTTCAATAACATAGTTAGGCATAGAGGTATTAATTTCTCCGGCTAACTCTATGAATTTCGTATTAACATCGTGTTCACGTGCTTTCCATGTTAAGTAGAAAGGATCAATAGGAATGCAATGCCCACCCAAACCCGGACCAGGGTAAAATGCATGGAATCCGAATGGTTTTGTTGACGCTGCTTTTATAACTTCCCAAACATCAATTCCCATCTTATTAAAAACCACTTTAAGTTCATTTACAAGTGCAATGTTTACAGAACGATAAATATTCTCAAGTAGCTTGGCAGCTTCTGCAACTCTTGTTGAGCTTACAGGTACGGTATTAACTACAACATTACTGTATAATGCCACAGCAACTTCAAGGCAAGAAGGAGTAACACCACCAACTACTTTCGGAATTGTTGATGTATTAAAATCAGGATTATTCGGATCTTCTCTTTCTGGTGAAAAAGCTAAGTAAAAATCTTTTCCCACTTTAAATGTTTCAGGTTCAAATTCTAATTCGGTAACTGAATTACCAGACAATTCATATTGCTCAACAGGAATCTTCTGGAACATAGGCAAAAGTATTTCATCTGTCGTTCCGGGGTACGTTGTGGATTCAAGAACTATTAATTGTCCCTGTCTTAAATATTTTGCAACTGTGGTTGCAGTATTTACGATATAACTTAAATCTGGTTCCCTGTGTTCATCTAACGGAGTAGGCACACAAATTATTATCGCATCAGGTTCAGTTAATCTTGAAAAGTCTGTGGTTGGAGTGAAATTACCGGAATTAAAAGCACCGGCAATTCTTTGATGATTGATATGCTTGAAATAACTTTTACCGTTTTCAATTGAATTTATTTTCTTTTCATCAAGATCAAACCCGATTACACTAAAACCCTTTTTGGTAAATTCAAGTGCAAGCGGAAGACCGACGTAACCTAAACCGATTATTCCAACTTTTGCAGTCTTATTATTTATTTTGTCTAATAATTCCATTATTAACCCTTTATAATTTATTATTTGTTTTTAATTCTGTCTGCTATGTAAATTACGCTTACAATCAAAGCCACAGGCGCATAGATGAAACCAAAAATATCTTTCCACGTAACTGTGGAGCTATAATCAATTATTATGGTATCCTCATTATTCAAGGTAAGACTTGCTTTGCTTGTTTTATCCGGTTCTTCAACATTTACTTCCCTTACTTCCTGTTTACCGTTATCTGTTGTCCTGAATATTTTTACTTCATCTAATAAGGCATATTGCTGCGGACCACCGGCAATAGCAATCAATTGAATTAAATCTGTTGATACAGGCACTTCGTACCTGCCCGGGTTTTTAACGTAGCCCCATATATTTACTTTTTTTGTGAGTTCACCGTTCTTGTCATCAATCTTATAAAAATTACTTACTGCCTGTGAAAATGCAGGCGCTGATGTAACAATTAAAAAAAACAGAAGTATTGTTATTCTTTTATATGCCATTTTTCCCTCATTTAATTTAAGCGATTGTTTCTTTTTGTTTACGCTTGAAAAATCCTCTTTTCGTTTCTTTTTCCTCGTATGAATAAGGACCATAAAATTTACCACCGGAGATAGGCGACTTTGATGCATCATAATCATTCAGTACAACGCCGCTGATATTAACATTAACCTGTTTTAAAAGATCGTTTGCTCTTTCAAGTTCATCAACATATGTCTTATCTGAACGGACTACCATAATAACTTCATCTACATTTTTTGCAAGGTGAATAGCATCTGTGACTACATTTAACGGCGGTGCATCGTAGATAATAAAATCATAGTTTTCATTTTGAAGCTCCATGAAAGTTTTCATTCTACCTGAAGAAAGAATTAAAGAAGGATTCAAAAATCTGCCGCCACACGTAATAATATTTAATCCTTTAACAAGCGTGGGTTGGGTTATTTGTTCTATATTTTTTTGTTCAAGCAAATACTCTGTTAATCCGGGAAGCATTGGCTTATTAAAATATTTATGAATGACAGGTCTGCGAAGATCGGTATCAACTAATAAAATAGATTTACCAAGATTGGCTAAAGTTATAGCAAGATTTATAGCTGTTGCGCTTTTACCTGCTCCCGGTCCCGGGCTTGTTACCAACAACGAATTGAGGTTCTTATCAATAAAATTATACGCAATATTTACCCCAAGCCGTAAATACGATTCATATATCTCTGAGTTTGGATTTTTTGCAGAGATTAGTTGTGTACTGTTATTTGAACCCTGTGTTAAAAGTTTTGCCTGACCGGATGATTCCAGCTTTAGTCTTGGTATTGTTGATAATAACCTGAATCCGAGATGCTCAACATCTCTCGGAGTGTGGATCTTGTTGAATAATAAATTAAGCACAAAAGCAAGGATAATTCCAAGTGTTAAGCCGGATAATGAGCCGAAAAGAATATTCATTTTAACATTTGGAGAAACCTGTTCTGTTGGTGTAAAAGCCCTGTCAAGTATCTGCACTTTCCCGAAGGATGATTTTTCTGCTAATAAAGCTTCCTCATATTTTTCACCGATGCTTAGTGTAAGTTTTTCATTGAATAACCTTTCACGCTGCAACTTTGCTAGAGTTATACTTTGCTTTGGCGTTGCCGCTAATCTTGATTCATACTTTTGCAGGTTCTGGCTTAATATATTTTTACTCTGTTCAATAGCAGCAAGTTTTGTATCAAGTCTTTGGATTTCACCGGACAGTTGCGAGATATAATCTTTATTGTCTGCCTTGCCGTCTACAATAGAATAATTTGACATAGAGCTTTGAATATAATTGTGTGTTCTTTCTGCAAGTAAGGATTTAAGTGAATCCAGCCCGTTATTTAATTTCTTAATCTGATCTGAATATTGAGAACCAACTCCTTCAATAGAGCTGTTAATTTTAAGCAAATCTTTTTCAGCCTGTTTCTTTGCAATAACCTGCTGAAGTTCCGTTATATATAAATCGTCAACATCTACAAGTTTCTGAGAAACAGATGGACCTAAACGTTTTAATTCCTCCTTGTATTTATTCAAGAGGAGTTCGGTATTCTTATAATCAATTTGATTCGCTTCCAATTCAGACTCAAGGCTTGCAACTCTGTTTGTAAGTGCGTTAGTCTGTGCATCAAGTTCTTTTATGCCTGCAGATTGCATATACTTCTGCAATGCAGAATCACTTTTAGCAAGTCTTTCATTTTTCAGCTTGTTCTGTTCTTCAAGAAAATTTCTTAACTCAGATACATTTGCTCTGCTCCCCTGTAAATCTCTCTGGGCGTATGTATCAATAAAAATATTTGCAAGGATTGAAGCTTCCTCAGGAATCGTACTTTTATAATAGAATTTAATAACGTTTGTATTTTCTTTATAAAACAAAGACATGTTATCAGCAAACAGTTTTAGTAATGTTCTTCGGAATTTATTAGAATGAATGTCATTTGTCTGAGCGATTTCCTTTGCATCATAAATTATTGAAAGAGTATCATTTTTTGTCGTCGTATCAGAATAGACTCTATTAATTATTTTTGAAGTAACCTTTCCCAGCAAATCTTTTGACTGTAGCACTTCCAGTTCATTCTGAATAATTCTGTCAATAGTTTCATCTGTTTTTAAAAGACCCATTGCCTGGCTTGCTTCATTATCTTTAACAAAAATTGAGGTCGATGCTTCATACTGTTTTTGCTGCATAAATGTGTAAATAGTAACACCACCAAGTATTATTATGAATGTAATTAAGATTGTCCACTTCTGTCGTAATAATATATCTAGCACATAAGACAACCTGATTGGTTCTTCGTTATAAAAACTCTGGTTATTGTTCATTTGAACTACCCTCTTTTTCTTTTTATTAAAGCTCCGCCACGTCAGTCACATCTGTAACTTAGTAGTTATTTTTTTATCTTGGACTTTATATCTAATTTAAAATCATTTCGCAGAATTACAAGTCGGGGTGAGCAACCTCACTTTAAATAAATGTTAATTCCGGGAATACTTTTTTGTAAAGCTTAAAACCTTATTGCAGTAATATCATTTTTCTTGTTTCGGAATATCCTTCACTAACAAGTTTATAAAAATAAACTCCGCTGGGCATATCAATTCCATTTGATGAAGCATTAAAATCTATTGTATACTCACCGGTTTCCTTATAATCATTCAACAAAGTAGAGACTAATTCGCCAAGTACATTAAACAGGAATAGTTTAACAATACCCGGTTTAGAAACTGAATAGCTGATTCTTGTTGTCGGGTTAAACGGATTGGGATAATTCTGCTTTAAGGAAAAATGCAGATTATTTTTTTTCTCAGTCGATGCACTTAATGGTATATCAACTGGTGATAAGATTTCTATTGCAGTAATTTTTGCCCTGTTCACTTTAGAAATAAAATTAATATCTAAAGTACCGTCAGTAACCAACACTTTGAAATTCTTTTTTACCATAGCCATACTGCCGACTTCCTTAATAATATCAAAGTCAATCAACTTGTATTCATCTTCAATTTTAACATCAAACTTTCTTAAGCCCGTATCGCTAAGCGCCGGATATCCGCCGGTTGCCCCAAAATATATTTCAGCAAAGTGCAGCCAGACAGAATAATTTCCATTGGGAACAGAAAATGAATAATCTAATTTTTTAGAATTCGGATCTGCATTCCTCTCGGTTTTGTACAGGTCATCATAAACCGTATTCTTTATGTCGGCAATATTCTGGTTTGAATAAACTCCGGAAGGCTGAGAGAAATTTTTGTCGGCAGAAAAAATTTTATTTTCATAATAAACATCAGAGGTACTTCCGCAACTTATACGAATTGGTGAAAACGCACC
This sequence comes from uncultured Melioribacter sp., assembly GCA_964537965.1. Lineage (GTDB taxonomy): Bacteria > Bacteroidota > Ignavibacteria > Ignavibacteriales > SURF-24 > SURF-24. Next base: position 56,892 of record CAZIDB010000001.1, read on the forward strand.
GCTCCTCAGTTCAATAACAGCAATATTGGAAATATCACTTGTCTTTCCGCCTGAATCTTTAATAACAGCAACTATATAATTAAATCCGCCGGAGTCAGGATCAGTCCGAAATAAAGTAACAGGAACTTCTACATTACCTTGCTCACCTATATGGGCAGATACTTCACTTAAGGAAATAAAACTATTTGCCTCAAACGGATCTACATCAACACCACCATCAGGAACACCGGATAAAAACATTCCACCTTCAGCAATTAAAACAGAAACATCTGTATTTGGCTGACCGGTTACTTCAACTATTTGTTCCGGGTTAGAAACTATAGATGGTAATTCCGGCTGACCCTCAATTGTTATTTGCGGCTTCATCAAAATTTTATTTGTAAAAATATTTTGCGAGCCACCTTTACTGCCTTCAATCCTGAATGGCTGGGCAATCTGAACAGAGTTATCATCAAACATTATCATTACATTAGCACCAATCAACTCAATTCCTGAAACGCTGCCGGAGCCACGCGGACCTGGAGGATTGCTGTTATGAATGCTTGCCGGGTCCACATCAATTGAAAAAGCAAAAAACTCTCCGGGATTGAAATCCGTAAAATCAACTTCCAGCCATGTATAGCCACCATCTTCAGGATATTTATATTGAAAATTACCTAAACCTACTTCTGTCGCATTACTATCCGGAGTAAAACCTTTACCAACAATATCACCAGCAGTTCCATCAGGATCAAAAACAAGATCGGGTAAAAAAGTATGGCTGATATCAACAATGAGTTTTTTAATTTTTTGTCCGTCAGGCGAATCATTTCTAACCTGGAAAGATTTTGGATTATATGTACTCTGATTATAAGTATTCACATTGCTGTACGGAGGAATGATTCCAAACCAGGCCTGAGATGTTGATTTAATCGGAACGACCTCAATCATATCCCACGTAACGGGAAACGGCGTTGCTTCCTTTGAAGTAGCAATAATACCAACAGCAAGAACATTACTAATCCATACATCAGGAATTTTCACAGGGCTAATTGGATATATAATTGGTCCGGCTTCAATTGAATATGCCGGTTGAACAGTTTTTGTAGCCGGATCAACAATAAGGTACAGATCAACAAAACTTTTATTAAGAATGTCTACGGTGTAAATAATATCTTCACCATACATGTTATTCTCATAGAGCATCTCAATTCCACCCTGTCCATCATTCGCAGCACATACAAGTTTAATGTAGTTATCCTGGTCACCGGTACCCAAAAATATTCCCATTGATTGATAATTTGATGGAGTAATTCCGGCGAACGGAGCATTTATTCTCGTATGAGCTTCAAAAATTCCGGGGAAATCTTTAACATTAACT
>CAZIDB010000002.1:0-8318 GCA_964537965.1 uncultured Melioribacter sp.
TAATTAGCTGCACCACTGGAACCGCTTAATGCAAGATAACCGCCATCAACAATAACATTACCTTTGACTGTTATTGTCTGGTTTGTACCTGCACTGCTTGTCATTCTGAACTGGGATGCAGCAGGAGCTAAACAAGTTACATTTCCTGCAATTGTATTGCCAAGCCATCCAACATGTAAATTTGCTGTTTGTCCCGCACAATTCCATGTATAGTTGAAATAATTCTGGCTGCCATTACTTGGCGCAGTTGACGTGGCTCCTGTAATTAAACATGTTGAGCCAACTCCCCATGCTGCTGTTGGTATGGTACCGGCATTTCTTGCATGTTCATATGTGCCCGTAGAAAAAGCTAGACTGCCAGTTGCACCACCGATGCTCAATAAACCCTGGTTGTAAATGTATCCTGATACATTACTTAATGCAACATCAACTGTTACAGTATCGCTGCTTTGTATTGATATTTTTTCAGTGCCAACAGGAGCTACGGTAGCAGGAATCCATGCTGAAGTACCTCCATCATAAATTTCCCATGTTGTTAATGAACTCCAATTGCCATCTGTAATTGAGCGGTAATCTCCGCCTGTCTGACCGAACATTGTAGTCGAAACAACTAGAATGCTAATCAAAAAGAGTAAAGTAAAATTTCTAATCATAAATCTTTCTCCAGGAAAATCATAAAAGATGTTGAAATAAGAAAAATTGTTTTATTGTTAAAATGAGATGAAGTTTTAAGAAGTTGTAATATTAAGAGTAAGTAATAATAAAAAAGTGAAAGGGATAATTAACAATTCTAATCATCCCTCTCCGAAAAAAAATCCGATTATTTTATTAATAACATTTTTTTAGTGATAGTAGAATTTCCATTTACCAGTTTGTACAAGTAAATTCCATTTGATAGCTCCTGTGCATTAAATCTTTTTTCATAGACACCTGCTTCAAGATTTTCATTAACAAGTGTTGCTACTTTCTCGCCAATTATATTAAACACAGTAAGATTAACAAATGAATTCTGCGGTATCTCAAATTTTATTAAAGTTTCCGGGTTAAAAGGATTAGGATAGTTCTGAGATAAACTAACCTTTGTTGGATTAAGCACAACAGCGCTAACCTGGTCGCTTAAAATAAATGATCCGTCGATATCTATAATCTTTAACCTGTATGCATAGCTTCCGGCAGAAACATTTTTATCAACAAAAGTATAATTGCTTACTTCAGAAGTGGTTCCTTTCGCATTAATCTCTGCAATGGTTTCCCATTCATTATCTTTATTTACTTTGTTCTTCTTCATTTTCTGAACGAGAAAAGCTTTTGTATTCGTTTCTGTAACTGTAATCCATCTCAGGTCTACATTATTGCCATTTGCATTTGCAGAGAAAGAACTTAATTCAACTGGAATAATATTAGCGCCGCCAAGAGCATTTGCTATTACAAAATCACTGAACGTAGTAAAATTATTTGTCGAAGTAATTGTTCCTGTGTTTGCAGCAGTTCCAACACCGCCTAAATCCACCCAGTTACCAGCGCCATCATCTTTTGCAATTCTTAAGTTAGCTTCATCTGTAACTCCATCATCTGTATCATATGCTATTTTAACTGATGCTGCTGTTACGTTTGCACCGGCGCCTTTTGTAATTGTGTAATACCTGTTTTCAGAAACCTTTGTTAATGATGCGGGTATTACCCTTGAAGCCGGAGGAGCGTTAAATAATTCTGCCGTATATTCAGTTGCACCTGCTGCATCGTGAGTAATTCTCAATTCTAACGGTCTGTAAGAATTCCCTTTGCCTAAAGGATATAGTTTTGAAGCCGGACCAACAGTTGGAAAATTACAAGTCATCGGACCTTCAACAAAGCATGCTGAACTTGCACCGGTTACAGAACCGGTTGTAACAACAAGCAATGCAGTTGGCGAGGTTACAAGTTTGCCGCTTGTAAGTGTAAGAACACTGGCCGAATTATTAAGAACAAAATTTGAATTCAGATTTACCGTCGTGTTGTTTGCTACTTCCCAGCAAAGTCCGCCGCTAAGAGAAACATTGGTTAATGTAACCTGCTGTGTACCTCCTTTCACAAATGCCATTCTTATATTAGCACTTGATGATTGCAGGGTTGCATTTGAAACGGTAAAGTCTCCGTGCAAATTAACAACACCGCTTGCACCGCTTCCACGGCTCGGACCGAAATTTCCGGCTGAGACATTAACATTTCCATAAATATCAACAGTATACTGACCGGTAGAACCGGAGCCATTAATTGAGAAGGTACCGTTAGTAATATTAATATTACCCATCACTGTAATTGTTATTGGGTTACCGGCATTTGCAGTCGGGCTTGTCATGTAATACCTGCTTGAAGCAGTATTTAATACATTTATATCTCCATAAATTGTATTCCCGCTCCAGGCTAAATTTAAGTTGCTGCTTAATGATGCGCAGTTAATAGTAACATTATAAAAATTTTGGTTAGCATTGGAAGGCGCTGTGCCGGTTGAACCGGTCAATTCAAAGTTAGAACCTTGGTTCCATGTTGCCGTAGGAACTGAACCTGCGTTTCTGTCGTGCTTGTAAGTTCCATCAACAACTACAAGTCCACCGGTATTAACAATTACACCGCGTTCAGAACCTCTTGGTTTTGCAACCGTTAAAGTCTTTCCGGCAGCAATATTTAACTGACCACTTACAAAAACTGAATCAACTATCAAATCAGCTGAGACAGTTATTGTATGTCCTGCTAATATTGTAATTCTACCCACGCCGGAATCAGGCAGGCTTGGTGCGGGTGTAACCCAGGATGTACCATCAAAGCGCTCCCAGCTTGCAGCCTCATTCCAATTACCTGTCTGGTGGGATTGAAAATCGCCTGCTGCCTGTGCAAAAAGCGCCGAAGAAAATACTATAGTAAAGCAAAGAACTTTGAAAATTGTAAGTCTGTGTCTCATAGTAATCTCCTTTATTATTTGAAAATTGATTTAATTAAACTCGCCTTTGAAATTTATTTTATTAAGATCATTTTACTGCTTGCAAAATTATTTTCTGTAACCAATGAGCAGATATAAATTCCGCTGGGCAGATTATCTGCATTAAAATTAATGGAGTAACCGGATGCATTTAATTTTTCATAAACCAGTGTTGTTACTTTCTCTCCAAGCGAATTGTAAATTGTTAGGTTTACAAATGATGCTGAAGGCAAATCGAATCTAATAACCGTTGCAGGATTAAAAGGATTCGGGTAATTCTGATGCAGAGCAAATTGTTTTGGTAATGATTCATCTTCATTTTCAACCGGCATAGGTTTATCGGATTCGCCAAGTGTCCAGAAGGATAATTCTTCAATACCGGCAGCTTCAACATAATTATCTGTTGTGTTAACAGTTCCACCAACCAAATCCCAGGAATTATCTTCTGCTGATTTTGATTTGAATAAAGCAAGTTTCGTTTCATCCAAACCGTTTAATTCGGAATCATCATAATAGATTCTTAATGTTGCATTCAGTGCAGAATTATTCTGTGCTGGTTGAACGTTATAATATCTTAGAATACTATGGTTGCCGTTTCCGGTTCTTTCGGAATGAAATCTTTCAACCAAAGCATTGCCAAGATCATTTGCAGTAGTTAAAGTTAAACCAAGACCACCTATGTTAAGTGAAGCTGGTGCTGCAACAGTCTGAGTAGTAATAATTTTTCCATTAATGCCTTTAACAGTGTTGTCAGCAGTTTCAGTTAATTTTCCCGTACTGCCCAAAGTAATAACATTTCCGTTAAGATCAAGATCACCTTTTTTAATTGAAAGAGTTTTATCAACATAAAGGTCAGATTCCAGTTCAAAACCATTTTCATTATTAATTATCAATCCTCTCACTGAATCAGGTAAAGCATTTCCCCAACCCTGTATTTCTGTTCCGTTATATTCATAGTTTGCATCTTTGCTGTATGATCTTATTCCCGTAACCTGGATATTGCCAAGTGTATCTGAAGTTGTTATACCATTAGCGCAGCCAATTTTAAGTGTAGCCCCTGGATTAAGATAAAAATCACCGCTCCCTTTTAGTCTTGATATTCCTTTCATTTCCAATGAGCCGTTAACAACAAAAGAACCTGTTGTTGACGAGCCCCATTTACAGGTATCAAGGTTTACACTTACTGAAGAACCGCTTTTAATCGTATCGTTAAAGACTGTGCTAAGATAAAGATTAACACCAAGGTTAACATTCTGAGTTTTCTTTCCGACAAAATTTATTGCAAATGGACCGGCAGTGTTTGTTGCCGGTTTAACCGAGCCAGCAGTGATTGTAAAGTTTCCGCCAATATTTATAATGCCGGTTCCCAATCCGGGTGAACTGCTTGTTCCAGCCTGTAATCTTCCGCCGTCAACAATAAGATCTCCGCTGATATTAAATATTCCAAGACCGGTTGCGTTGGCGCTGGACATTGGACCCATTCTTGATGTTGAGCCGTTCACATAAACATTCTTTTTTACATTCCATATTCCAACTACATCAATTCCGCCAACATCAACACATGACCAAACTCCCTCAAGAATATAGACATTACCGTAAATTGTATGCGTGTGGCTGCCAAGTTTTTCAGGTTGGTTAGCCCCGCGAAAAACCTGTCCTGCTCCATTTTTTATTGTTAAATCGCCATAGATGGTTAAATCAACCGCAGTAGTAACACCGGAATTTTTTTGTATCACAAGGTTTCCGAACTCTGAATTTCCGGGTCCACCAATAGTTCCTGATCCCATATGAACTATAGTACTTGCCTGATCTACACTTCTTATTTTGCCGGGCAAGACCGGTTTAGATGAAGCATTATAAAAAACAGATCCGGCTTCAAGGATGACTGCATTTTTTACCTGCACAGAATCAAGTGCGGGAGATACAAATTTTCCACCTGTCATTACTGTTAAGTTGCTGCAGGTAGTAGCACCGGCAACTATAACAGAGTCTCCGCTTTTAATATAAACATCATCATTCTCTAACGGAGCTGATCCGCCTTCCCATGTTGATCCATCTTCCCAGGCACCTCCACCGGTACCATTACTATATATCAATTGACCGAATACTGAATATGAACTTCCGAGTAAAAGCAGAAGAAACAAAGTGGTAATTTTTTTCATGATTACTCCCAGAGAATTTTTTTATAAACTTTTATAATGTGAATACAAGTGAAAGTCTGCTTACGCTGTCGAATATTTCAAAGCGTGAGTAAGAATAATTTAATTCGATATCATAATCTGAAACTGATGTATTAAATCCTACGCCGCCGGACCATGACGCTAAATCTCTGTTGGTCTGGTAACCGCCTCTTAAAGAGAGCATATCCATAAATTTAAATTCCATTCCAAAGTTTACCCGTTCGGAAAAATTATTTTGATGTACAAAATCAACAGCAAGGTATAATGAATTACTTTGTTCAGGATCAATCAACTCCATTATATTCATCCCGGCGCCTAATGTAAACATCAGCGGAAGCTGTTCATCCAATTCTTCTCTTTTAATATTTGAAGCGAAATTTCTTATCATCATACCGAAGCCGAAGCTTTTGAATCCTGTTAAATATCTTACACCTGCATCGAAAGCTAACTTCGAGGCATTGTTCTTTTTAACTCCGTTGCTCAACAAGCTTTCACCTAAATTCTGGCCGACAAGTTTAACAGTACCACCAATTGAAAATTGAGTAGAGATAGATTTAGCGTATGATATTCCAACTGAATAAGCACCGACATTACTTAAAAGACCGTTCTCCTTAAAACCTTCCTGGTAAATATATTTTTCCGATGCAGTCAACAAACTTGTTCCGTGAATCTCTCCATAATCCACCGTAAGAATATTCACACCAACAACACCATAATTTCCAAGATTATATGCTGCACCGCCACCAAGATAATTTATGTCTGCTATCCATTGTGTGTAATTAATATTTATGTCAAAATCTTTTTTCATTATAGCAAGACCGGCAGGGTTATAGAACATACTTTCTGAGCCGGTACCTAAAGTTGTAAACGCTTCTCCAATTGCGCTCGCTCTTGGAGAGGTACTTACAAGCAGAAAGTTCATTGTGCTTTGGGCAACTTTATTCAATCCAATCTGCGAATAACAAATTGAAGAAAACAAATAAAGAATGAAAAACAGTATAATAATTTTTTTATGCATATAGCTTGTGACTTTATCTTATCACAATAAATTTCTGGTAGCTCATACTGCCGTCAGGTTTTTCAAACACGGCAATATATACTCCGCTGTTTATTACCTGCTGATTTTTTGTAATCATGTCCCATGTTTCCGAACCGGCTGCGTATACAGGGCTTGAATGTTCAATAGTCTGAACATGGTCGCCGTTCTCTGTAAAAATCTTTATTGTGCAAACCCTCGGCAGGTTAAAGAAATTGATTCCTCTTAAATCTGTATAACCATAATCTCTTAATAAAGGATCATTAATATTATAAGGATTAGGTGCAATCCTTATCCTTGACATATCTTCAAACGAGAAGCCCGGCGGATAAATTTCTTTTACATTAGGCACCCAGGTACGGCCGCTGTAAATTATTTTACCTCGTGTAGTAGGATCAGCATTCATATCATTTTCAGGAATCAACGCCTTAGTCTGAACATAGTAATAATACTGGGCACCAATCATAATTGTCTTGTCATAAATCTTATGCACTTCAGCTTTGTCCTCCGCTCCTGACGAATATATTTCCTGGTAGAACAAAGTATCGGCAGAAGAAACTCTTCTCATTATTCTGTAACCTGCAAAGTTATCCATGTTTTCAGCAGTCTTTGCAGACCATCTTAATTCAACACCTTTATCACCATAACCTGTAACTGCAAATGTATCCGGCGGCGGGGGCGCTGCAGGTATATTATAACCATGCTGGAAATTCCATTTAGCTCTTTTGCAGGAAAGCAAAACAGAGTCGATTCCCATGCTAATCCATCTGTCTTTAATTTTATCCTGTTCAGTTGCACCTTCAGGAAAAGCAAAATTGGAAGGAAGCCAACCAGTGTTTGCATCAGGCATATTTTCCGGATTTGTTAAAGTACCATTGTACCATTGCTCACCAATCTCTTTTGATTTTTGCAAACCAATTCCTGCAATGCCCACAGCATATACAATCCTTATTTTATGGTTTGGAGGAAAGGTATACGGACCAAAGCTTGCAAAGTTTTTTGAGTTAATGGACTGAAGCGAACCCGCAATAAAATTTGAAAAATCAGGGGTACCAAGTTCATCATTATTAATACCGTGGTGTGTACCTTCTATTTTTCCTGGTTTAGGATATCTGTCTGAATAACCGCCTCTCATTGCCCAATAATTTTTACTTCCAAACTCATCTTCGCCTAAAGCCGGATTAGGAATTTTACCATCGTTGCCAATATATGTTACTTTCGGCTGAAGCGGATCATCGGTATCTTCAGAGGAATTTGTATACGGCTCCTTTGATGCATGGAGGATTGTATAAAAAGTGAAATTGGTATTAATCAGTCTGCCTTTCTGGTTAAGCACAGGTGAACCCATATTATCACCGCTTGAAGTCGGATCATCCGCACTGTAGAAATAAAACACTCTAAGTGAATCTTTTGCTAATTCTTCCTGTCTTGCGCCGTAATAATGCTGCCATACGTAAGCGTAGTTCGGAACACTGCTACCGGTAATCTCAGGGTTTCTTCCATTCGAATAATAATTATTTGCCATTCCCTGCTGCATACTGAAATAATAATTTCTGAGAGTATCAATATAAACCGTATCTGCACCGTCAATTGTTTCTCTTGTATATCCGCTGTTGGTTAGTTCAACTTCAATGATGAGATAATTGTCATTAAAGTTCTGGCTCCATCCAAGTATTCTCCTTTTCACATCAACACCAAGAATATTTTTATATGTAGCCTGAATAACCTGGTCGTATGTTCCTCCGTTAAATTTTGAAGGATCATAAACTGAATAGTCAGTCGGAGTAGATGATTTATCATCAAGGAATAATTTTGTGTATTTATAGCACGTATAACTTTTAATCGGCTCAGTTACTTTTCCATTTATCATAAAATTATTTTTCGGGCCGAACACAACAGCATCATAAAGCGAATCATTTAAAGCTGTCTGGTCGTCAGGATCTCGTGGGCCAAGCCAGTTGGTACATCCCATCTGAAAACCGGAGCCGGTAAAATTATCATTGTACTGCCCCCTGTACTGAAGTATATCATAATCGTTGGGGAAAAAACCAAGTGTAAAATCGAATGTGGATTTATCCCCGCTTGCCGCAACTCCGCTCCATATTCTTCCAAGTTTAGTCATTGCAGTTCCCTGCTCTGCAGTTTG
>CAZIDB010000002.1:8418-22319 GCA_964537965.1 uncultured Melioribacter sp.
GGCTGAGGCATAAACCTGTCTTCATTGCCTTCATATAAACCCTCTTTATCATTTCCGATGGTAACATTTGTAATCTCACTTCTACCTGTATTGCCTGATTTTTTAAGCATGTAATTGAAGTTTATCCACCCGGTAAGCCAACTGTTATCATTCTTAGTTAGGTTAATTTCCAATCCCTGAATATCCTGGTATTCATTATTTGCCCACGTAGAATAATTAACTGTCCCGCTTGAATTTTTATAAGTAACTTCTCCCTGCTGACCGGTAATATCTTTGTAATACCCTGATAAAGTAAGGATATAATTTTCATAGAAATTATAATTGACGCCAAGTTCGTAGGATATCGTTTTGGGCGGCTCAAGATTCGGGTTGGACATATCATACAAACCATTTTTATCATAACGGTACCTGTAAAGAAACATTGATGAGTAAGGAGGGTTCGACCTGAAATGACCATAGTTAAAATAAAATTTAGAATCCTCTGTTATAGGAAATGAAATTCCAATTCTTGGACTAATCGTAAGATGATTTTTCACCGGCTGTAAAAATCCCGGATGTTCTTTATCGTATGCTTCCCACTTTTCCCAGATTACTGATTTACCTGATGAGAGCAAAGCATAAAAGGAATCTGCTGCCGCACCGGCACTGCGAGGTGCGCCACCAAACTCAGCAGTAAAAGCATAAGCAAACGGATCACCTGAAGGCCACAAACCGCCGCCGCCGTAAAAGTAATCCATGCGAAGTCCAAGATTGCCGACAATTCCCTGGTAAGTTATCTGATCCTGAATATAAAATCCAGACTGGCTTGGAACACGATAATAATTGTACTCATAAGAATTATAAGGACCGGTTCTGTTCCATTTCATCCACATCTTATGATCCAATTCAATCCTGTTATACTCTGCACCAGATTTGACATAATGGTGATCTCCGAACTGCGAAACGAAATCCAGTTTTATTCTGTACTGTTGTGTATGAACATTCGTATAAAGATCTCCTTCCTTGCTTCTGAATCTTCTGCTAATGCCGGTAATTGCATCATTATCAGGATAAGTATAACGGATTGTATCACCATTGGAAATCCATGTAACTCTGTCGTTCGGTGCAAATTGCAATTTTCCATAAGGCATTTCCGTAACCGGAAACGGACCAAAATGAGTTACTGCAGTCATATCCCTGTTATCACCTGTAGGAGAATGATCTTTAATTGATAAATAGCTTGTAGAAAATTCAAGGTAAGAAGAATTATTAATAACGTAGTTAATATTAGCACCACCCATTAGCGTGGTTTCATCAAGCAGTGGAAAGATCTCAGGATCATACCAGTAATTTGATCCTCCGTCCTTCGATTGTATACCACTGAAAATTTTAAGGTTGTTAATCTGCATAAAACCGCCTTCGTTTCCTGCATCAGGTGAATCACCAAAGGCTGGCTTAATCGGACTTAAACCAAGCTGTCTTTTCCACAAACCATTCAAAGTAATTGTCATAGATTCATCAGGAACTGATTTAATAGTGCCCATCGTAACATAAGTTTTTTCACTTCTTCGAGTGCTTAACGGAACAACATAATATTTTTCCTTTGAAGTGTGAGAAAGATAAAAAGTCGCATCACCAAGCGCTTCACTAAAGAAAGGAATCGGACCACCAAAGCCGCCATCAATATTAAAATCCGAACCTTCTTCCTTACGGGCATGATCTTCGAATAATTTTTTCTGTTCTTCGGATACAGTATAACCAAGTCTTGCCAATCCTTCATAATCCGGAATTGCCATATGCATCCACGCCCCAAGCAAATAATAATCCAATGGAGTAGCCTGCATCACCGGATTAGCATTATTAAAAGTCTCTGCCACTGCATTCCAGCCAGTAAACTTATCATATTGGCTACGAAGATAAGCATCATCTTTCAAAGCTTCTTCAGTCCCAACAAAAGCAATATCGGCATCAAGGAATGGAGCCAATGCAGGACCAAGCGGGTCACTTAGTTTATCGCCAAATCTTTTCATGTGAGAATTATTTTTTGATAAAGTAAGAGTACCATGATATTTTGTTTTTGAACCTGATTTGGTTGTAACGTTTATTAAACCCGAGCGGAAGTTTCCGTACTCTGCATTAAATCCACCGGATAACAATGAGACCTGTTCAATTGCACTTAAAGGAATTACTGTCTCTGCATTACCAACAGCGGCATTGTTGTAAGACATACCATTAATAAAAGTACCGGTCTGATCTGCAGAGCCGCCTCTTATTTCAAGGAAGCCGTTCTCACTTGATACACCGGGCTGCTTTTCTAAGAATGCATTTATATCTCTTATGCCGGCAGTATTCATAATCTGCACATCTGTAACAACCAATTGGGTGTTTGATACTTCTTTATGAAGCGCATTGCGCTGGGCAGTAACAATAACTTCTGCTCCCTGCACTGCACCAGATGTAAGTTCAAAATTAATTGTTGTAACTCTGTCGGCCGAAACCAGAACATCCAATACAATTTTTTTTGCGTAACCTATCATCGATGCCTGCATTTTGTAAACTCCCACGGGAACATTTACAACGAAATAATTACCGTCTTCGTCTGATTGAGCGCCAAGCCTTGTGTCCAGCAATTGAATTGTAACACCAATTAATGGTTCACCGGTTGCAGCATCTTTAACAGAGCCGCTTATCTTACTTTTAGTTTGTGAAGATGCAGTTCCTGCCATAAGAAGGATAACGAGAAAAAGAATTCTTATTTGATAAGGTTTAAGAAACATTATTTATTTACTCAGCTTTTGTTAAACCGGAAAGATCAATCAGCTGTTATTTCCTTATTGTTAATTTTTACATTTACAAAACGAATATCTTTAACGCCTTCCATCACGTTTTCATTTTCAACGCTGTTGAAAGAGCAATCTTCAAGTGAAAGATTTTGAACAGGTGAACGATCATATGCTTTAATCCAGATTGCATAAGGACTTTTTTCGCACTTCATATTTTTAACAAAGATGTTGCGTATAACCGGAGTGAATTTTCCTTTATCACCTTCTTCATAAAAATAGTTTATGTGGATTGCTGCTTCTTTCACCTGTCCAACTGTTACATCCCTTACAAAAATATTTTCAATTGTACCGCCACGTATTGAATTTGTTTTCAATCTTATCGCTCTGTCTAAATTCGGGCTGTCCATTTTGCAGTTATCAACAAATACATTTTTAACTCCACCGGAAATTTCGCTACCGATAACAACCCCGCCATGACCTTCTTTCATCGTACAGTTTCTTACGATAATATTTTCAGCAGGAACATTTACACGACGGCCATCGTTGTTTCTGCCGGATTTAATTGCAATACAGTCATCACCGGTATTAAAGAAACAGTTTTCAATCAGCATATCTTTTGTACTTTCAGGATCGCAGCCATCATTATTCGGTCCCAATCCTTCAACAGTAACATTCTTGATTGTAACATTATTGCAGAGTACAGGATTTAAAAACCACATTGGTGAATCTTTAAAAGTTACTCCTTCCACTAAAATGTTCTTACATTTATACGGTTGAAAGAATGATGGCCTGAGATACGAACCTTCTCCGAAAATTCTTTTTTCAACCGGAACATTTTTTTCTCCCATTTCAAACAACTTATCTCTTGCTTCTTTCTGTTCCGGCATACCTTTTACCCAACCATATTCTTTTTTACCTTTCCAGCTCCACCAGTTTTCACTCTTGCCGCATCCATCAAGAAACCCTTCGCCGGTAACAGCAATATTTTCCTGTTCGTATGCATAAATTAATGGCGAGTAATTCATGCATTCAACACCTTCCCACCTTGTAAAAACAACAGGAAGGTAGTCATCAGGATTAGTTGAAAATTTTATGATCGCATTTTTGGAGAGGTAAAGGTTAACGTTGTTTTTCAAATGAATTGCGCCTGTAAGAAATTCACCTTCGGGTACAACAACACGACCTCCGCCGGATTTTGAACATTCATCAATTGCGTTTTTGAACGCTTGTGTACATAATGTCTTTCCGTCAGCCACGGCGCCGTAGTTAAGTACATTAAAATCTTTAGATTGAAATGAAGGAGGTTTTATATTGGAAAGAATATTATCAAGTTCATTCCAGCCGGAAGAGCTTATATCCTGGCAGGTAAAATTGCTTGTTAGTAGAAGTAAGAGAAGCAGTAAAAAATGTTTGAAGACAGTATAATTTTTTTTCATAGGCTCACTTCAACAAGACTAATTTTTTAACAGCGCAATTATTTGCCATCTGCATTTTTGCAAAATAAATTCCACTTGGAAGAGAGGATCCATTTATGTTCTGAGCAGAAAATTCAATACTATAAGCGCCTGGATTTTTTTCTTCATTAACCAGGGTTTCAACAAGTTCTCCAAGTGAATTAAATATGCTCATATTTACAAATCCACTCTTATCAACTGTGAACCGAATTGTGGTTACAGGATTAAACGGGTTCGGATAATTCTGTTCAAGTGAAAAATGTTTAATTAATATCTCTTTGTCAACAACACCCGAGGCTGTTCCGGTTTCAAATGCACCAAGATCAGGAGCAATGCCGTTATATTTTAAGCCAACATCAACACCGGCATCAACCAAAGAACTTGTTGAAACAAGTTTCAGAAAATCAATTTCAGGTAAACTACTATCTGCATTTCTTGGGGCTTTAGCTAATATTGTATCCAGGTTAATGAAATCACTTTCCGAAACTGTAAAACCATTCCAGCTATTTTTTTCCTGTTCGGCTCCGCTTGAAGAAATACTGTTAGAGCCACCAAAACCAAGATTGTTTTTCAGAATATGCTTTCCTGTTGTTGACACTTTAGGAAATGAATAGTTATATGATTTATTCCTCCAGGAAGTACAATTGTAAATTGTAACAGCGCCCATATTATTATTCTGATCGAAACCTTTTACCTTGTTATCAAAGGCAACGCAATTGGTAACAATATGAAGTCCAACAATATTATTGCCTCCTAATTTAAATCCGTTTCCGTCCCCCTGGAAATTTGTATCGTTCCAGAGGTTGAAGCCATTTTGAAATGTCCAGCAGCTATCAATAACAACAGGATTCTGTCCCTCATAAAGATCCCAACCATCATCAACATTATACCAGGAACGGCAGCCGTGGAATTCATTTCCCGGACCGATATCAAGTTTAGCCGCAAAGCCGTCAGCATTTTCTCCGTGCGATAAAGAATCGTAGTTTGCATAAGAATCGCAGTTGATTACTTTGTTATAACTGCCGCCGCCGCTAATCTGAAGACCCGAATCAAAATTATTATGCATACGGCAGGCTTCAACTAAATTGTATGAACCGGTTATATAAATTCCGTTATCGCCTGCTCTTCTTATTTCCAATCCCTTTACATGCCAGTACTTTCCGGAAATATATATTCCTCTTGATGAAGTTGAAATTGGCTGCTGTTTAAAATCTATTATTGGATGTTCACCGGGATAATTCCAGACTTTAATTGTATGACCTTCGCTGCCGCTCTTACTAAGTTTAATGGTTGCGTTAAAATTATAAACTCCGCCGCGCATATAAATTAAAGTATCAGCAGCAGCAAGAGAAACGGCTTTAGTTAAAGTGGCCAAAGGCGAATTTATTTTTCCTGTATTACTGTCATTGCCATCAGGCGCAATATAAATTTGAGCCATAAGATTATTTACTACAAACACAGCAGTTAAAAAAACGAGATATATTTTCTTCGTAATGTGCATATTCAGAAATTATTTTTTGATCTTTTGTTCTACCAATTGATTAAGATACTTTTCCAGCATTGTATGACCATCTGCAGAAGTATTGTTGCGGTCTTCCGGATTAGCAATATCAAGGTTGTTAGTCTTTTCCCATTCATCAGGCATACCATCGTGATCAGAATCCACAGGCGCCTCAGTAGAATTTAATTCAGGATAACCTCCAACATCTATCTGAGAATTAATTATGCCGTTACCAATAAATTCTTTTCCCTCTTTTACCTGAAGAATAATTCTGTTATCCACTTCATCTCTTTTAGGAATAACAACTCCGGCAAAATTTAAAACATCATTATAGGCTTCTTCCGGTGTTTGGGTAAGAACATTCTCTTCTCCGAATGACATGTCAGATTTATTATTTTCTGATTTTAAATCAACTCCCAACCAGTTGTTTTGCGTAACGTCAGGATTGCCTTCAACAAAATTATCTTTTACAAACCATTTCCCTTTTTCATCAAAAGGAGTAAGAATTATAGCTTTGTGTTTTGAAGCAGGACCGGGTTTATAATAGTTTGCTACAACATTCTGTTTACCTTTCTCGCCTCCGTAAGAACTATAAATTTCCCAGTTAAATATTACATTGTTTCTGAAATCAACGAGTTCTGTATTTTGAGAAGTAGCTGTTCTGGCACCGTTGAATCTTGGATTACGGCTTGAATTACTTGCCAATAGATTATGATGAAAGCTTGCATTTATGCCACCCCATATTCCACCGTAACCATGCGTTCCTTTATGATGGTAAGAATTATTAAGCGCTTCGGAAATCAAACACCATTGCATTGTAAAATTTTCGTTGTCATAAAAAGAAGCATTCTCATCAATTCCCCAGCTTGCGGTACAATGATCAATAATAATGTTTTTACAATTCATTGCACCAAAGGAGTCATCTTCGTTTTTTGTCTCATCACCTAAACGAAAACGAATGAAGCGGATAATAACATTATTTGCGCTAATTGATGTTTTGTAATTCTTAATACAAATTCCATCACCGGGAGCTGTTTGTCCGGCAATTGTTAAATTGCCATTGTTAATTTTTAGATCGGATTTTAAGGATATTGTTCCGGACACTTTGAATACAATTGTTCGCGGTCCTTTCTTTTTAATAGCAGATCTTAAACTGCCTGGGCCCGCATCATTAAGATTTGTAACTTCAATTACTTTTCCACCGCGGCCGCCGGTTGTAAATCTACCGTAACCTTCGGCACCTGGAAAGGATAAAACCTGCGAAAGTATAATCACCGGAAATAAAACTATTGATGAAAAAAACTTAATCATTAAAAAGCAAAATAGTTTTTGGCGTTATAATAGCAAATATTCTTTACCATTTCTTCAAGCATAGAATCATCATCCGGGATTAAACCGTTCTCAACATCATCACCAAGAATGCGGCAAAGCAATCTTCTGAAATATTCATGTCTTGAATATGAAAGGAAACATCTTGAATCAGTAAGCATACCGATAAAGCGGCTTAACAAACCAAGGTTTGAAAGTGCATTAATTTGTTTTTCCATTCCATCCAACTGATCAAGGAACCACCATGCACTACCGAACTGTAATTTACCGGGAATTGTACCATCCTGGAAATTACCGATCATTGTTGCAATCAATTCATTGTCAGCCGGATTAAGATTATAAATGATCGTCCTGGCAAGTTTATTTTCATTATCAAGTTTATCAAGATATTTTGAAAGCGGGCGGGCAATTTCAAAATCACCAATTGAATCCCAGCCGGTATCAGGACCTAATGTTCTGAACATTCTAGAATTATTATTTCTTAGTGCCCCAAGATGCAATTGCTGTGTCCAACCTTTTTCATAGTCCATAAGGCCAAATTCATACATCATTGCCGACTTGAATTTCAGAATTTCCTCCTGGTTAAGGATTTCTCTTTTCAGAATCTTAGCAAATATTTTTTCTATCTCTGATTCAGAATAATCTTCTGCATAAGCAGTTTCAAGACCATGGTCAGACAATCTGCAGCCATTAGCATGAAAATAATCATGCCTGTTTTTAAGGGCGGCCAAATAATCGGAGAAATTCCTGATGTTAATATTAGAAGCTTCCTCTAATTTGTTCATCCATTGCAAAAATGAATCAGGATTTTCAACTGCCATTCCTTTGTCAGGCCTCCAGGCAGGAAGTACCTTAACAGAAAATCCATCGTCTTTAATTTTTTTGTGATACTCAAGTGAATCGACAGGATCATCAGTTGTGCATACTGTTTCAACATTAAAATGTTTTAACAAACCTCTGGTAGAAAAATCATCCTGTGATAAAAGTGAATTACATTTATCATAAATTTCTTTTGCTGTATCCTTGTTAAGAAGTTTATCAGAAATTCCAAAAGGATTTTTCAATTCAAGATGAGTCCAGTGGTAAAGCGGATTGCGTAATGTATTGGAAACTGTTTCTGCCCAGGCTAAAAACTTTTCCCAATCCGATGCATTGCCGGTACAATACTTTTCATCAATTCCATTAGTACGCATTGCGCGCCATTTATAGTGATCACCGTTCAGCCAGATTTTTGTAATCGTTTCGAAGTTTATATTGTCTGCAATTTCTTTAACGGGCAGATGACAATGGTAATCAATTATAGGAAGCTGCTTAGCAACATTATGATATAAGTCCTGTGCTTTTTTATTTTTCAATAAAAAATTTTCGTTCATAAAATTATTATTCATATTTCCAACCCGGATGATTTAATTAAAATTATAACTCAATTGGTTTATATTTTGGTACAAGAGATTTCATTACAACCCAGCCAATAAGGTAAGCTACGGCACATATTGAGAATATTATAAAGTAACCGGATTTAATTCCTTCAAATCCCATGAATTTTAAATTAGTCATTTCTGCATAATCAAAAAGAACACCGGAGCCTTTGTTAATAAGATAAGATCCGATACCGCCCGCCATTCCTCCAATGCCGGTAACAGTAGCTATTGCTGATCGGGGAAACATATCCCCAACAGTAGAGAAAATATTAGCAGACCAAGACTGATGAGCCGCCCCTGCAATACCAATAATAATAACCGGGAACCAATATGAGATATCACCAAGTGTTTGTGCTAAAAGAGCAAGCAGAGGGAAGAATGCAAAAATCAACATAGAGCGCATTCTTCCGGCGTAAGGATTCATTCCTTTCTTTGTTACAAAATAAGATGGCAGCCATCCGCCAATAATCGATAATAATGTAATCGCATATAAAACGAACAATAACACTTTTGCAGTTGTCGTATCGGAAGTAAGTCCGTACACAGAACTTAAATAAGCCGGTGTCCAGAACAAGTAAAACCACCAAACGCCGTCGGTCATAAACTTTCCGAATGCAAAAGCCCAGGTTTGTTTGTATTTAAAACATTCTAAGAAAGAAAGTTTCCGTATCGGCATACCGTTATTATCTAAGGTATGATGATCGTTATCCGATTGAATATACTTCAATTCCATCTCATTAACATGGTTGCATTTGTCAGGCTTTTGATAAAGAAATACCCAGAAACCCATCCAGATAAATCCAAGCGCACCAATTACTATAAAAGCCATTTCCCAGCCCATATTCACAGCGATTACGGGAATTGTAAGTGGAGCAACAAGAGCACCAACTGTTGCACCGGCATTAAAAATACTTGTAGCATACGCACGATCTTTCTTTGGAAAATATTCAGCCGTAGCTTTAATTGAAGCCGGGAAATTTCCTGCTTCGCCAAGCGCCAGAATTAAACGGGCAAAAACAAATAAAGCCACACTAACATTTACAATCATTCCTATATCGTCTACAGTACTAATTATTTCTCTTGCACTTTTAAAACCAACAAACCAATTACCTGTTAATATTCCCGAGGTGGCTATTCCGCAAAAGGCATGGAGACAAGCTCCTATTGACCATACTCCAATAGCCCACAGAAAACCTTTCTTTGTATCCATCCAATCAACAAAGCGGCCGGCAAACAACATTCCGACAGCATAAAAAATTGAGAATAAAGAAGTAATGTTTCCATAATCATTGTTCGTCCAATGAAATTCGGGAGCAATAAAATCTTTCCAGGTTAGTGATAGAACCTGCCGGTCCATATAATTAATTGTTACACCAAAGAATAACAATGTGCAAATCACCCAACGGTAATTACTGATTTTTTGTGTTTTATTCATAAGAAATTTGTAATGGATTATTTAATTTATTTAGAACTTCATTTAAATATTCTTCAAATTCAGAGATGTTTTTGATTCCATTGAGTTCCTGTTCCCAGGTAGCACAGAAGTAATAAGTAACTCCATTATCAGATGGTTTTAGTACAACAGTTTCATTAACACTATCCTCATCAACTTTTTGTGCGGCAATAGTTTTGTAAAAGAGAGCTGTTCCAAGGTTATCTTTTGCAAGAGATTGTTTTCCGTAAACACCAATATACTGCCATTCACTTTTTTCTTTATTTGACCAGATTGTCTTAGTATCTGAATGTCTTGCTAATCCGGTTACAATGTTTTCGAATTTTCTTTTAGCTGAAATATTCACTTTTGACATTCTACTTCCGGCAGTTATTGATATTGTTGCTTTAAAATCATTTTTGTTT
The DNA here is from genome assembly GCA_964537965.1 of uncultured Melioribacter sp. Taxonomy (GTDB): domain Bacteria; phylum Bacteroidota; class Ignavibacteria; order Ignavibacteriales; family SURF-24; genus SURF-24. The sequence goes on from CAZIDB010000002.1 coordinate 18,743, forward strand.
TTTTCAACATCAACACCATAATAAGTTATTTCAAATCCAGAAAAAATATTTCCGTCATCTGTTATTTTACAAGTTGTGCTGTCAGCCTTTGAAAGTACATTTATCTTTTCACCATCAAATATAGCAAACGAAGCTAAACCAAAAGTATTGGCAACCTTATAAATGTCCATACCCCAGTCCTGCATATGCTGATAAGATTCTTTGCCGGGGATATAATCATATAATCCAACATTATCTAAAACAATTTCATTTTTAATCTTTCCAAAGACATCTATTTTATTTCTGCTATCAAGATACAGGCGATAAGCAACTTTATCCGATTCCCATCCAATACCCTCATATTGGTAAAACCCGTTTTGAGGTTTATGAAATCCTGGAATTTTAGTGAATCCTTTAGTAATAAATTTTCCACCAACAACAAGACCATCTTTCAATTCAAAATCCTCTCTTTCAGCTAAATGACAATTCGTCTTTTTCAACTTGCTTTCAGCTCCAATAACATCAGATGAAATGATGTACTCTTTTTCCAGGTTTTCAAATGAACCATCATACATGAGTAAATAACTTTCAGTGTTTAAATAATTTGGAACAATCTGCCAGGGTATAGAATTACCATCCTTATCCTTAATTAAGAAAGATTTTTGAGGATTGACTTTTGTCTCATCACAGAAAGTTTTGAGTGGAATTTCAACCATAGTACTTTCCAGAGTATATGGATAGTTTTTCTTCACAATGATCTTATTCTTTTGCCCAAATACATTTCCGTTAATAAAATTAATACAAAGAATCAGGCAAATGAATTTTATAAAGTTTGACATATTGGATATATTAGGTTTGTTTAAAGCTCCGCCAGGAAAATCACAGATAACTTTACCGATTAAGTTATCAATAAATTTATCGATGACTAATTTAAGGAAAGAGGACATTTCTGTCAAGAATTATTTTGGACAGGTAGAAAAAATTTCTGTCTTCAAAGAAACATCAGATTAAATCACCTGACTGATTTGATATTCAAAGAGGCTTTAATAAAATCCTAATTAAAAATTACTATATATAGTTTGACTATTAATTGGGTTTATCTTAGAATTGCCATCAAAACAAATCAAAAATGAGTAAAAAATGAATCTCTTAAAACTTTACAAACCTATTATCGGGATGATTCATATTGATGCTTTACCCGGCACACCTAAATTTAAAAATGATGTTCGCGCAATTATAAACAAAGCCAAAGAGGAAGCTTCACTTTATAAATCATTGGATATACCGGTTTTAATGATTGAGAACATGCACGATGTTCCTTACTTAAATCGTAATGTCGGTCCGGAAATTCTTTCTCTTATGAGCATTATTCTTTACGAGATAAAACAAGCCTTTGATTTACCAACAGGAATACAGATACTTGCCGGAGCAAATAAAGATGCATTGGCGGCAGCAAAATCCGCTGGTGCAGATTTTATAAGAGCAGAAGGATTTGTTTTTGCACATGTTGCAGATGAAGGTATTTTTACCTCAGATGCCGGAGAACTATTACGTTATAGAAAATATATTAATGCGGATGAAATTTTAGTTTTTACTGACATTAAAAAGAAACATAGTTCACATTCCATAACAGCCGATACAGATATTCTGGAAACCGCAAAAGCAGCTGAGTTCTTTCTGAGTGATGCAGTTATAATAACCGGAGCAAGCACAGGAACGAAACCATCTCTTGAAGAAATAAAACTTGTTAAACCAGCAATTAATATTCCCGTAATTGCCGGCTCAGGTATAACGGAAGAAAATGTAAATGAATATAATGATATTTGTGATGGACTAGTTATAGGTTCGTACTTTAAGAAAGAAGGGAAATGGTATAACCCAATTGATCCTGATAGAGTTGAAAGACTTTTAAAGAAGATTAAATGAGTCGCTGCTCTTAGCTTTGCAATAAATTAAGTTTCCAGATGTCTTTTTGATTCATACGAAGAATTGGCGAAATAGCAATAATGCCCGTCTTGCCGATATTTTTTTGAAGGTATTTCAGTTCATCAAGCTTTTGTTTTAACTCTTCATCCTTTGACAATGAAAACCCGCTTTCAGATAAAAGCAGATTACTTTTGGCGCGTAACGATAATTCGAGATAGAGGCGGATATAGCAAATCATATCAAAAATAATTTCAGCCGGAAAGCGATTCTTAATTGAAATTATATAATTACCGCTTTTCGTCTTTGAGAATTGACCGCTTTTAATCATATTCAACAAACGAAGCTCAGTATCAAATTCAATTTCAAGCCACTTTCTTAATGATTTTTCATTCTGTTCAAAAATTAATATTACAACAAACGGAACGCTTACAAATATTACAAGCGTTGAGATTAGCGGTGATACAATAAACTGATTGTATATTGAATGAATAACCATTGCCAGAATTATTCCCGGCAAAAACATTTTTAATTTAAGAACATCTTTTTGGTTGAAAATATTTATGGAAATAATTGTGAATATTGAAGTACAGCTTCCATGCATTAATGCTGTACCAAAACCACGTGCAATCCAAAGCGTAAGATTACTGCTTTCAAGATTGTTCAAGTAATAGATATTCTCCACAATCGAAAACCCGGCACCAACAGCAAAGCCAAGTATAGCGCCATCAATTAGAAAACCAATTTTGCCCCGGTAAATAATAAATATTACCAATGAAGCTTTTAATAATTCTTCAACAACCGGAGCCAGGAATCTTGAGTAGGAAATAAAATCAATTTGTACAAGGTTATATAAAACGGTATTAATCACATAAGAAATTCCGGCACTAATCATTCCCCAAATCAAACAGGTGAACAGATCCAAATACTTTACAAGTTTAAAGCTATCGAGATAGATTAAAAGCAGAAGAAAAAGAATAACGGGGAAAAAGCTTACTGCTATATTCATTACTGTTATTTATAAAAGTTTAAGTGATAACATGAATTCATCCGAAGGTTTTATATACTGATTAAATGCCCTGCCATAGCCCACAGATATTGTTGATTTGAGCAAAGAGAAAAGCACAACTTCAAAATCGAGCTGAGTACCAACATTTAAATACTTTTGCTGCAAACTTGTTTTATCAAAATTTGTAATTAAGCCGCTTGAGAAAAAAGCTAACCGGGCAAATGTTGAATAGAAACCAAGAAAACCCATCTCCTTAAATCTTAAAGCCGGTAAATCCCACTCAATCATAAATTTGCCAAAGTTAGTACCGCCAACTGAGTTCAATTCAACTCCGGGGAAACTATAGTAAGAGCGATATCTTCTTACTTCCTGATAATCAACATAATTATTACCAAAGCCGCCGAAATAGAAATTTGCGAAAGCATCATCCCTGTTACTTGCAAAAGAATTTCCCGCAGAATAATGTAACCATATTGAAGAATGATTAAATGGCGTTAAAAATCCGTAAGTTAAATTTGCCCAAAGGCGCGGATAAATATTTTTATTCACATAATTGTTCTTTGAATTAACCTGGACAGAGAAACCCGCTTCATTATCTACACTGCCCAAAGATTTTCTGAACCGGGTATATTTTAAATCTCCTCTCAATGTATATAGTTTATCAAA
>CAZIDB010000002.1:22419-24762 GCA_964537965.1 uncultured Melioribacter sp.
ACTTCAGCGGGAGAACCGGCCTTCCATGTTTCAAGCACGGGATATTTTTCCACAACCTTTTGACCGAGATAGTTTATTGCATTAACATCTTTCAACACATCCTCTTTAAAAATTACCGGTGAAAATCCTTTACCGGAATATTTAAATGCAAGAATTGAATCGGCGCCAATCTTAATCGGTCTGAAGAACCCCGTTTCAGTATTAGTAATAATCTCCATTTCTTTCGTTTCCAAATCATAACGGAAGGCATTTGAAACGCCAGTCAGGTATGAAGTTCCGAACAGGTTTTTACCGTCGGGTGAAAAAATAAAATTTGATGCTGAATTATTTTCAAACTCGTAAAGCTCATCAAAATTAACACTACCTTCATTAGCTTCATTCAAATCAATTCTTATTAATTTTTGTTTCCCGCTTATTTCCGATTTTGTTGCGCTTAAATATTTTCCGTCAGGCGAAATATCAATATCAAATAGATCCTGCCCGTAAGGCATCAAATAAATTGTCTGCCAGTTCTCATAGGGATAAGGAATTTTTACTAAGTAAGAGAGCCCGTTGTTGTGCTGCATTCCCCACAAAGATTTATCGGCTTTATTAAAAACTATATCGCCAATCCTTGCCTGGTTAAGTAGAGTTTTGTTTTCCTTTGTTGTGATATTGTATGAATTTATTGTCCGCCAGTTCTGGCTGTTATTTGTTGTATAAAATAATGTTGAAGAAGAATCATCATAAGCAAGCGAAGCTACATAATACATTGCGGGTGACGGCATATCTACAAGTTTTTCAATCTTCCCATTTGATAAACTAATGGAAGAGATTTGCGCTAACTGCCCGGGATAATTTATTGCCGCGTAAATTTTATTTTCATTCTTATCATAGAATTGTCTTGAAACCGCCCCCAAAGATTCTTCGCAAATATTTTTGTACTTCGTTGTCGGATAATTTTCGATGAGTTTAATATTTTCTTTTTGTAAATCATGTTCAAAGTTTATCCATTTGTCCCATTCGTTTCTTAAAGTTGAATTATACACCTGTTCAAATTGAGAAGCATAGAATGTATAACTATCATCCGTACGATTAAACCAGTTAAGCAGCTTATCCGGTCCATATTGATGCGCAAGGTAATTTACAAATCTTGTCCCGTATAAATAAGCATTCATTCCAACCTGGAAGTCAATTGTAGTTCCCTCAGATTCAAGCCCGACCGCATTGTAAAAATAACTGCTGTCAAAAACCATAGAACGGAAAACCATTTCATCGTACCCGCCAAGAGCACGACCAACACCGCCGGCCATCCAGGTTTCCATGAACACAGCAATTCCTTCATGATACCAGCGCGGAGAATAACGACGCGGGCTTGCCAGATAACTGTAAAGAATTGATAACGGTTGTTCCGTTGTTGCATTAACTTTTCCGGAGAATAAGGACCGGAAAAATCTATCCCTGCTGTTTGGTTTATCACACATTACAATATGAGTTAGTTCATGATTCATCAGCCAGTTCATTCTTTCATTGGCAGGCATAACATCAAAAACATAATCGAACGGCTCAATTGCGACAATAACAATATTAAACGGAATATTGATTGCCCCTGCATAACCCCAATCGCCAAAATCATGGAAAAGAACCGCAATCTGTTCTTCCGATTTATAATCCCACAGCTTACTGTGGAAACCCATAGAATTTTTGAAACAGCTTGCAAGATGCGGAATAAGGTAAAACTGGCTTTGATCAATATAAATCGTATTCAAATCGTTCGTCTGAAATGAATTAAGCGTTTGTGCGTTTAAGGTTATGGTTGAAAAAAAAAGGAAAGCAATAAAAAAATATTTCAACGATGAATCCCGATAAAAAAATCTTTTCATATGTTTTTCATCTGCTATGTTAGAGAAAATGCCGCACACTTAACGTACGGCATACTGTTTATGAAAAATAATTATTTAGAAAATCAATAGTCCTGCTTTAATAGAAACTTTCCCTTATTGTCGATTTGTCCCCAGAACATCTTTGTTACCCATAATAGAAACACCAAACGGCTTATTATAATTTAGTGTATTTCCAAGCGGAGATAAATTATTGAGAACAGTGTTGCCAAGAACAGGGCTATGAGAACACAATCCTAAAATTCCTTCCTTATTAGAAAAGACAAACAAACCAATTAAGTTTTGTGAATTTAATCCACCCTGAACATTTAAAGCTCTATTTCCTATCTCAATGCTACCAAGTTGTAATTTGTTGGGATTAATAGGATTAATACTTTCCAATGCTTCCTTTTGTCCTACTACTTTATTGCTAAGTTGTTCTTTATTTGTTACAATAACCCCAACCTGATCTTTATTTCCGACC
>CAZIDB010000002.1:24862-45620 GCA_964537965.1 uncultured Melioribacter sp.
TTTTCATTGATCTCAATAGTCCCCAAAACTTCTTTATTTGAATTTAACTGTTCATGTGAATAGACACCAAGAACCATAGTTGCTGAATTAAAGGAGATATCTTGTTTATTAGAATAAGTATTGTAGTTTCCATTTTTATTCGCAAATGCTATTACGCCTATTGCATTTTCTTTATTACCGATTATGCCCGGTTGTTTATTTAATAACAACGCATTATGCGCATTAGGAATAGCATCAAGCATTTTCATAAATCTCTGCGCCACCTGAATTCTGAAGTTCTCGTAATTATTCATCGTTTTTTCAATTTCCAGGACCTGGTTTACGGTGTCCTTCCTAAATAACTTGTCAAGCATTATGATAGTATTATCAAGTGTAGGCATATTCTTATCGAGATATGTTTTATAGTCTTTGAAGGTTTTTGAATTTTCCTTCAGTATTTCACCTTTTTTAACGACTAAAATATCTTTCTCAATAAGGCTGTTAATTTTTTGGCTCCAGTTGCCGAGGTCTGAACTGACATCCTTCAGAAAAATTTTGTAGTCTACAAGCTGGGCAATTGAAAGTTTTAGTGATTGTTCATCATTAAGCATTGCATTCTTCAGTTTAACATCCCTTTCACTAATTTGGCTTGCGTTGTATTTTTTTACTTTACCTATTGTTCCGCTAATACCCTCATAAGCCGGCGGATAAAAGAAAGAAACAATGATTATTGCCAATGCAATAAAAATTACAACTCCAAATATCACTTTAGTACTCTTTTTCATTTCTGCCTCTTATTATATTACATTTTATTTCTGCGTTAAAATTAAATTATTATAAATTTCATTTTGATCGGAAAAGATTTTGAGAGATATTTTTTCACCGGATAAATTATTCCTGAACATTAAAAGATAGCTGTTACCACCTTTGTTATTTATCTGAACTAAATTGTTTGCCGATACAAAACTTGACTGGTTATTCTGTTTGATAGGTTTAACCGCATATACCTGGAGTTTTGTTTCGTCAAAATTAAAATTCAGTTTTATTTCATTATTAGAAGTCAGGTCAACCTTAACCAGTACTTTATCATCATAAACCTGGGTGTTAACCTTTCCATCTATTTCCGGAATATCAATAACGATATTACCGGCATTTTCAAAATTCGGGTATGTATCGGCGTCAATCATTGAGCCGGAAATGTTCCCCGGATTAAGGTTGTTATTATTAAACAAGGCAAGAAAAATAAAACACACAATAACACCTAATCCAAATACAGAAGCATATCTTACTCTTGACATTGAGAACAAAGCAAAGATTGAAGCAAGCTTAGTTTTTTCCTGTACCGCTTTTAATCTTTCCGTCTGGTAGATGCTGTTCATTACTTCATCGCTTATATCTATTTCGTAACTTGTGCCGGATTCATCATTAAGTTTTCTTACAACATTTTTTAATTCGGCAGCATATTCTTTTAGGTTGTTATTGTTATTTAATTCCTGTTCAAGGAGAGATTTTTCTTCTGCTGTAATCTCCCCGTCTATATCCTTATTAATAAGAGTCCAATAATTATTATTCATTGTTAAATTCTCCTTTTCGGATCATTATTTCTTTTAACAGGTTTCTTGCAGTAAACAATCTTGATCTTACTTTATTCACCGGAATGTTTACTACATCTGCAATCTCTTCGTAGGATAATTCCTGGAAGTGTTTAAGTATTATTAATGTCCTGTACTCTTCTTTTAACATGTCAATTGCGTTTTGAATTTTTACCGATTCTTCATTCTTTTCGAAAATATCAGCCGGCGATTTTTCAGTTCTAAAATTTTCCTCATAGTATTCATCATACTGTTTCCTGTTGCCCAAAAAGTTTAAGGATTCATTTACTCCTATACGATACAACCAGCTGAAAAATTTATGTTCAAAATTAAATGTTGATAAATTGTAATATGCCTTAATAAAAATATTCTGTGTAATGTCTTTTGCTTCATCATAATTACGGATCATTCTTAGCACTAAATTGAAAACCGGTTTCTGATACCTGACAATCAATTCCTTATAAACTTCAGTTTTACCGTTAAGTATTTCCGTTATCAGGCTGTTATCATTTTTTTCATTCATAACTACAAGTGAATTATAAAAAAGTTGGTAAATAATTTTTATTAATTATATTCTTTTCTTAATTGCTCATAAACATCATCTGTAAGTCTTTCTTTTTTTCTAAGATCGGTAAACTTATCAAGCAGGTCGTCAACGGAAAGCCTGCTTTTCTCTTTCTCGTCTATATCTTCAATAATGCTTCCTTTATACATCATTATTGTTCTTGTACCAAGCTGAAGCGCCTGCTGCATGCTGTGTGTAATCATTATTGTTGTAAGGTTTTCCTTCTCAATAAATTTCTTTGTAAGCTTAATTACCTGTGCGGCGGTTTTAGGATCAAGCGCCGCCGTATGCTCATCAAGAAGAAGAACCTTAGGATTATTAATTACAGACATTAAAAGCGTGATTGCCTGGCGCTGCCCACCGGATAAAGTACCAATTATATTATCAAGCCTGTCTTCAAGCTGCATTTCTAACGAACTTACCTGTTCTCTGAATTGTCTTCTTAGATTTCCTTTAAGACTAATTTTAGGTATCCGCTTTTTACCTCGGTAATAAGCCATCAACAGGTTTTCGGAAATTGTCATTTTAGGTGCTGTACCACTAAATGGATTTTGAAATACACGCGAGATGTACTTGGCTCTTTCAAATTCTTTTTCTTTTGTAACATCTTTCCCGGAGATTTCAATTTTTCCGTTATCCGGTTCAATTGTTCCGGCAACCATATTAAGTAATGTTGATTTACCAGATCCGTTGGTGCCGATAATTGTTAAAAACTCTCCGTCATTTATTTTAAGATTAATATCCTTAAGAGCAACAACTTCATTTATTGAGCCCGGATTAAAAACTTTATTTATTTCTGTTAGCTTTATCATTTCTCTGCCAGTTACTTTCCGGAACAAGATTTATTTAAATCTTTCTGCTATGTATTTGTACGTGTCCTGCACACCAAGTTTTGCACTGCTTGGACCAACTCTTATATAAAATTCCTCATCAAATCCCTTCTGGTGCAAAAAGACAGGGGCGGGACTTTTAAGACATTTAACAACGCATACTGTTTTGTCGCTTATTTTTTCAAGTGAAGAATGAATGTATGGACTATGCTCTTCGCCTAAAGATGCTTTAATAAGATTCCAGAAGTGCAGTTGAAATTTATCGTCATTATCAAATGCATCTGTTTCAATTCCTTCAATGCTGCCGTCATCTCTTACCCCAATAAAAAGGTTACCACCGTTGGAGTTTAGAAAGGCGGATATTGTTTTAAGACTTGCATGCTCAATTGCAGAATCTTTTTTGCCTTCCTTGATGTTCCATCTTAAAGATGATTTGAATTCAATATTAGCTCCTTCTCCAGTATTAATAATCTCCAGCACTTCAGAAACTTTCTCTGCAAGGTTATCAAAGAAGGAAAGATATTCCAATGTAGCAAAAGCCTGCCTGTGTATTGCACCAAATGAATGCTCAAGCTCTTCAATTTCTTTCCTGTGAGCGGAAAAGTTATTCAGATAAATATTCAGGACTGAGTTTGTATATTCCGAAGGACTTATTTTTTTTGATACTAAAAGTATTGGTAACAGGATTCCCGCATTATGAACCTTGTTCAAAAAATAGACTGCGCTCTTTTTTGAACTGTCCATCCAGGAATAATTTTCTTTTATAAAATTAATAAACTTCTCAAATGATTTCTCTGAGTTTTGAATAGCCAGGATTCCGTTTTCACCTAAAAACTTGTTAAGGCTTTTAACAATACTTGACGAACCGCCAAATATAAAGTTGATCTTTTGCCTGTTGTCTAAAAGAAAATCTATTTTTTCACTCACATCAAGATCATTGCCGGATTCTGTACCAAATTTTAGTTTAACAAAATAATCTTCAGTCAACTTTTGCTGCAAAGAATTCATGATTAAATCATTGCCTGCATCAATAAAATCTTTTTGATATGAAAAGAGCCTGTAAGATGTAATTCCCTCAGAAGGAACCGAATCAGAAACTGATAATTCAGTAATAATAAACTGTAGTAACCTTGGATTAGTATGAATGAATTCATTACCGGCAGGTGTAAGCAACGGTGAATCACCATAAAAGATAATATAATCTTTATCTCTGATTGTAAGATCAAGAAGCTGCGGATTTATTTCCATATAGGCATCAGATTAGTTTAAAATTATTTTAGTGAGTTTAATGCTTCATCCAAAGAATTATAAACCGCGAAGTCAGAATTAAAATCGATTATCTCAAAAACTCTTTGAATATTTTCATTTGCATTGCAAAATACAATTTTTGCATCAAAGTTTTTTGTTTTTTGTGAAGCAAGATAAAAGATTCTTATTCCCGCACTGCTTAAAAACTCTAATTGTGCACAATTAATAATTATCTTAAGTTTTTCGGCAGATAAATGATTAAGGAATTCATCCTTGAACGATTGCGCATTAGAGCTGTCTAACTTACCAACCAGTTCAAAGATATTAATTTCATTTTCATTTCTGATGTTTAATTTCATCAAACCTCCCTCCCGGGATAAACATTAATCTTTATTATTTATTTTCTTATTAAGCTGTCTCGTTTCCGGTAAATTTTAATGCAAGAACAGTAATGTCATCCGACTGTTCTTTTCCTTTTGTAAATGAATCGACATCATTTACAAGTTCTTTCACAATTGCTTCCGCAGAATAACTTCTTGTCCTTGTAAGAGTTTTTTTTACTCCTTCTTCCCTGAACATTTGTCCCTCTCTGTTTATTGCTTCCGTAATGCCGTCAGTATAAAGTAAAATTAAATCGCCGGGTTTAAGCATAAATCCCATTTCCTTAAAAGTAATATTTGGTTTAATGCCAAGCGGAATATTCCTGAGTGTATCAAGACAAGTAATTTCACCTGATTGTTCAGCGATAAACGGGGGATTATGACCTGCCGTGCTAAAAATTAAATGACCGGTTTTTGTATCCAGCACGGCTATAAATAAAGTAACAAACATTAGCAATTCGTTGTCCCTGCAGATTTCTTCATTAACAAGACTTAGAATTGCTGAAGTTGAAATCTTTTCTGCGGAAACGCGTTTTTCATACAACGCGATTGCGCGGGTAATGCTTTTACATTGAGCCATAAAGAGCGCAGAAGAAATTCCTTTATCTGAGACATCGCCAATTAAAAAACACAAATGCCTGTCATCAATAAAAAAGAAATCATAAAGGTCCCCGCCAATTTCCTTAGCCGGTTTCATGAACGCATACAGTTCAAATTCTTTCCTGTCCGGAAAAGGAGGAAAGATTTGTGGCACCATACTCATCTGGAAATCGTGTGCAATTTGTAATTCGCTCATCATAATATTTTTAGATGTCTCAGTAGCTCTTTCCTTAATTGCATTTAATGTAATGAACATAAGAACCGCCATTCCAACCGCATTTACAATTATCATTGCTCCCATATTGGTTTTCATAGTTGTCCATAGATCCATATCATTAAAATGTCCTATGGTTACATTTATTGCTATGTGCAGAAGTTCAAGCATGATATCAAATACAACTGCTCCCCATATTCCAATAATCCTATTATTGTTCCACTTGTAGATTAGTCCACCGGCTAAACCTGCCAGGATAGTTATAATAGCACTGCCAAGGTGTGTTCCGCCTTCAAGATAAAAATACCTGTGAACACCTCCTATAATTCCTGCGCTTATTCCAACAACCGGACCCGCAATTAAACCGGCAAACGCAGGAAATATTCCCCTCACATTTATAATAATATTATTATCAAGCTGAACACCATTAATTGTCCCGTAAATTGCAAACGCTCCGAAAACCAAAATCAGGATAAGACTGTTTTTTAAATTGAGATTCTTGTTTACAATTACATCAATATATAATTTGGTTCGCGTAATAAGATATGCGACTATTAAGATTACTGCCAGTTCATTTACTAAAGAAATAAGCATCGGCACTCTTAATGATTAAAGTGGAGAATTAATTTAACATTATCTTCTTTATGTTCCGTCTTTAACGAATCAGGAAAACGTTTTATCATGAAGGCAGACAGTTTGAGAGCAGCACTTTCATCCTTAATAAGATCTTCCTTTGTCGGCTTCTTATCAGGAAACTCAAACGGAATTCCTTTATATGTTACAATAACATCAAGATTAAATTCATCAAAACTCACTTCCATTTTTACTTCTTTGTCGGTCAGTTCAAAACTATTTATGGATTCCATAATTTCATTCATAGCAGTAGCGGCATTAAATATAACTTCCTTCCTGGCACCCCAAATGCCTCCCTGTTTTTCCATAAATGTTAAAATATCATCTGCTGAATTTTTACCAGCCCGGAGGACAAGAGTTTGTTTTTTAGCAATACCAATCCTGAAAAGCAGATTAAGTCCGATTGCACAGATTGTGGTTAATGATAACGATGAGCTGAAAACAGGTTTGATCCAGGAATGAACACCAGAATAAAGATTTGGAACCATGTCTACGCTTAAACCAAAAATAAGCGATGCACCGATGACAAATATTTTTCGTGTATCAAGCATCCTGGACATCATCATCTGGAAACCGGTTGTAATCATAAAACTAATTGAAAAAATTAATGCTGCACCTATAACCGGTCTCGGCATAATAATAAATATTTCAGAAAGTTTCGGGAAGAACGCAAGAACAATCAGAATTAAGCTTATTGGAATAGCAATCCTGCGGCTTGTAGCACCTGTTGCTAAAGACAATCCAACATTTGATGATGATGTAGATTGACCATAGCCCCCTATAAGCCCTGGAATTACACCACCCAAACCATCGGCAAGAATTCCGCCGGAGACTGTTTTCATATCAACTCTTTTCCAGTCGGCGTCATTAATCTTCTGGCAGGTTACAAGATCACCTACAGTTTTGAATGTAGAGCAGATAGTGGCTACTGCAAAAGGAATAATCAGAGTAAAATCAAAAGACCATTTAATATGACTGATCTGTGGGAATGAAAAAAATGAAGCCGAATTGAAATTCTGAATATCCGATTGCGGGATAACATTAAAAATTATCCCAAGTATATAACCTAATATCATTCCTATAAGCGTGCAATAAAGTTTTAGATTTCCCCTGCTCCATATATTTAATCCTATCATCATCATTAGAGTTATTACGCCTATTACCACTTCCATCGGAAGTATTTCAGAATCTCCTGCTCCTATTCCAAAAAAGTTTTTTACAGAAAGAGGAAGGACAACAATACCAACCATTGCAACAATTAATCCTGTAACTTCAGCGGGAAAGAGAAAACGAATTTTTTTCATTACTCTTGAGAACAAAATTTCAATTACACCGGCAAGCAGCGTCATACCGAATAAAAGCGGAAGCCCACCTGCAAGTGCGGCAGATTTAGAAGCATCAAAATAGGCGGGACCTGAAACTGACGGACAAAGATAACCTGAACCGACAGGACCCATTCTGTATGATTGAATAAATGCCGATACTCCGGCAGCAATTAATGAAATACTGACAAGGCTTTGCGCTTCTTCAGGTGTTATGTTGTTACCCATCAGTCTTATAATCATAACCGGCATTATGATACCGATAAATATGATACATACATGCTGTACACCCAATAAAACAGTTATTAAGGTCGGTGGATTATCTTCCACACCATAAGTTAAATTGATTGGTTTTTTAGGCATATACAACCTGCTAATTATTTTTTAATAACGGCAGCCTTTTTAATTATATTTTCCGGAACTTCATACCCAATTTGTTTTGCAGTTGTTAAATTGATTGCGAGCTTTTCCGGGACATACTTTTCCACATCAATACCAGAAATTTTTTCGCCCTGCACAAATCTTTCAAAAACTGTTGCAGCTTTTTTGCCTACATCAAAATAATCTGCGCCAAGAGCAAATAGTACCCCGTCATTCACATCTGCAGGAGTATTTGTTATGTAAGGTATTTTATTTTTGATCATCGTTTTTGCTATTGACGGTACAACGACTGTAACCGTCACATCACCCGAAGTAAAGAAGAGATCGATCTTCTCATTTACAAGTGATTTAACAGCTTCATCTATTTCATTTGAATTGGTAATTGTCCGTTCAATCAGTTTGAAGCCATATTTTTTACATGCATCTCTTGCTTTTAAAGTACAGTACTCAGAATTTGATTCTGCCGCATTCCACACAATTCCAATTGTTTTAGCTTTTGGGAATACTTCTCTCATTAATTTGATCGTTGATTCTACCGGTTGCGGGGTTGCCAAACCTGTAACGTATGAAGCATGATCTTTAAATGATTTAACCAAACCGGATTTTATAGGATCTGTTACTGCACAAAAAATGTGAGGGATGGATTTATTGTTACCAAACATTACCTGAGCCGCAATTGTTGATACCGTAATGACGTAATCATAATTTTTGCTTACAATATCTTTGGCAAGCGACTGAGCAACTCCAAAATCTCCGTTTGGGTTTTTCTTATCAATTACAATATTATTTTTTGTAAGAACACCGGAACGGTTTAGTTCATCTACAATTCCATCGGCAGTAGTATTCAGAAGAGTATTATCAGTAAACTGCATAAGTGCAAGCCTTTTTTGTTTACCACCGGTTGTATTTGCAGCAGATGAAAGTTCTTTTTTATTCAGCTTACCATTTTCAACTGTAGCAGTCGCTTCTGCTTTAACTTCATCGGGAATCTTTATACCCAATTTCTTTTCTTCATCAAGATTAATACCGATAGTTGTCATATTGTAAATTTCATACGGGATTGCAGAAGGATTCTGACCTTTAATAATCTTATCAATTATTCTTGCTGCCTGATACCCGCTAGTAAGATATTCATATCCATAAACGGCAAGAGCTCCGTCTGCTAATCTCTCAACATCATTTGAGTAGATAGGAATTTTATTTGCGCGTGCTACTTTTACAATTGATTCAAAAGAAGCATAAACCATTATATCAGGTGTAAGGAAAAATGCGTCTATTCCCTTACCTGCAAGAGACTGTGCTGCCTGGTATACTTCACTTGAATTTGCAATTGTCGCTCCTGCCATACTAAAGTTTTTATCTTCGGAAATATAGTTTTCAAGTTGTTTAACATTATAGACTGAATTTGGAAATGCAGCATTCCAGATTACCCCGAATTTCATTTTACCAGTGTGAATTTTTTTAATAATCCGGAGCAATTCTTTGATAGGTGCTGTGCCATAAACGCCGGTTATATTTGCCGGGTGATCAGTATCAGTTTTACCAACACCAATAATAAACGGATTGGCAACTGTAGCAAAAACAACAGGTTTGTTTTTTATTTTCTTAGCTGCTGCCTGTGTGCTTGGTGTTGAGATTGTAAGGTAAATATCAATATCCTGGTTTATAAAATTATCAATTATAGTGCTTATGGTTGGTATATCACCGTTGGCATTCTTTTCAATTATCTTACAATTAACTCCATCCTGGTAACCAAGTTTTTTCATCTCCTGGTAGAAACCATCTCTTGTAAGAGTTAATATTGTTGCATCGTTTGGAATTACGATGCCAATCTTAACCATCTTTTCTTCCGGCTGCTTAGTCAATAAACCAAAGATTAAAAAGTATGCCCCCGTTACAATAACTGCACCAATCAATACTGCAGCCAGGACTTTTCTTTTCCTATATAAAACAGAATTAACCATTGATAACTTTTTCTTCCTGAAACCAAAAATCTGGGAGGCAACTAAGGTAAAGAATACGAACACTGCCGTAATTAACTTAAGATCATTCGGGTCTAAACCGACATACAATGCTAATGCTACCATCAAACGGAATATAATTGAGCCAATTATTACACTTAAAGTTCTTACAAGGATTGATGTCTTTTTAATTAATGCTTCACCAATAATAACAGAAGCAAGGCTGAACACAATTGCACCGACTCCCATTCCAATATCAGCAAAACCCTGGTATTGAGAAACCAGGGCGCCGGAAATTCCAACAAGTCCGTTTGCCAAAGCAATACCAAAGATTTTCATGAAGTTTACATTTACGCCGGCAGCGGAAACCATAATCGGGTTATCACCGGTCGCGCGCATCGATATTCCAAAATCAGTCTTAAAGAACACCGAGATTATTAACCATGTAATTGCAATAAAAACGGCAAGACAAATGCATAGCCATATTTCAGGATTTAAATCAGGATTAAACTTTTCAAAATAAGTAACAAAGCTTGGGCTGTTCAGAAGCGGAATATTTGATTTACCCATAATACGGAGATTAACAGAATATAAACCCGTCATTACAAGGATACCGGCAAGCAATCCATTTATTTTAAATTTCGTATGAATAAAACCGGTTAAGAAACCAGCAGCTGCGCCCGCAAGAAAAGATAATATAAGAACGAAAAACGGATCCATGCCACCGACAATTAATACAGCCGCAACCGAAGCTCCGGTTGTAAAACTTCCATCAACTGTTATGTCCGCAAAGTCGTAAATTTTATAAGTTATAAAAACACCAAGAGCCATAAAGCTGTAAAGAAAGCCAAGGTTAATTGCACCAATCCATAATTCCATTATGCTTCCTCCAACCCTATAACTGCGGCAATTACATTTTTAAGCATTGTTTTACCAAGAAGATGCTGCACTTTAAGAATCTGCAGTTCAGTAAGAACCCGGTTAAGCTCGCTATCGAATTCCTTTATGTTTTTATTTATGGATCCTTTTTCAAAAACATTTGCGTGTAAATGAAAATTTCCTTCGTCAGAAAATATTGAGGCTGTGTTCTGGTTTATTAAGGATTTATCTTTAACCACAACACCGGCAGCAGTAATTATGTTATTCATATTTGCAGATTCCAGGGGAAGATCAATCCATTCCGCAAAGTTCTGCCTGTCAAAAATATTTCCACTTACAGGTTTGTTTTCAGTAATAGGAATTCTTTTTAAATGCATCCCGTAAAAACCTGCACTTTCTGCAAGCAATATTATGCCGTAAAGATTTGTGGATGAGAATTCCTGAATAAGTTGAATTATATCTGTAAGCGCAAGTGCAGAGTCTTCCTTTTCCAATTTAACAACCGCACTGTATTTTCCATTAAAACGGAAACCGTACAGGAAATTATATTTAAGGTCACTATTGGTTTGACTGAAAAGCATAAAATCTACAAGTGATTTTTTAACTGCAGGATAAGAATAAAAATTTTTATGAATGACAAGTGATTCACCGAAAACATTTTTATAGTCTTCGTAGTTATCTCCTAATGCGGCAAGGCCGGCACCAAATTCAATGTTATCCGGAATTACACCAACAACATCTTCAGATGAATATCCTGCCGTTACAAGTTTATTCTGAGAACCGATTGTAAATAACTTCCCTGCGGGATGATGATGTTTAATAAATTCTATTTTTACACCATCAGTTTCAAGCTTACCCGTTTCTTCCTCATTATTAAAACCGAGCAATTCAGGTAAATTGTTTTTATCGCTAACAATCCTGAATACTTTATTTAAACCGCTTATCCTGAACACTTCATACACAGTAGGAATAATCGAATGCAGAATTATTTCGCCACCGATTTTTGTCAGGTTTTTCTGAATGCCGACAAATATTCTAAGTCCTGCACTGCTTATATAATTAACTTCTGAGAAATCAATTAAGAGTGTTCTATCCCCGTTTGAAATATGTTTCTCAAGTTCTTTTTCAACATCAAAAGCTGTTATGCCGTCTATCCTTCCGTTAAAACCAATAGAACTAAAACCGTGCAGCCTGCTGTAATTTATCTGTAACATTTCATCTTTTCCTGGTTGAAATATTTAATAAAATGAAATACTCTTTATTCGAACCGGTAACAGGATATTAGTTATAGCAAAGTTAGTATCCTGAATTATTAACCACCTTAATTATCTGTTACTCTGGGAAATAATATTTTAAATATTGTTCCTTCATTTAATTTACTCTGAACACTTATCGTCCCGCTGTTTTTTTCAACAAGTTCTTTAGCAATAAGCAAACCTAACCCGGTTCCTTTTTCCTTTTCCGTACCTAAAGTTGAGGTATGTTTATCCAACCGGAAAAGATTTACAATTTCATTATCACTGATTCCAACGCCTGTATCCCGGATGATTATTACAGCTTCAACGGGTGTCTTGATCAGATTTATATTTATATGCCCGTTCCTCGGAGTAAATTTAATTGCATTAGAAAGAAGGTTCTGGATGACAGAACGAATCATTGTTTCATCGGCGTTAATAAAAATTTTATCATCACCGCTAAAGATAATTTCTATGTTTTTATTAATTGCGTTCGGATTTAAAAGCTTGATTACATCGCGGGAGATTTTTACGAGATCAATCCTTGCGGGGTTGAATGACTGGTTGCCAATACTAATCCAAGACCATTCCAATAAATTATTCAACAGGTTATAAATTGCCTTTGCAGAAGAATGAATTTCTGTGAAATATGATTTAAGCTGTGCATTGGTTAATGAATCAAAATCTTCATTCACTATTTCCGAATAACCGAGCAACCCGGTAAACGGGCTTTTCAAATCGTGTGCGATGATTGAGAAAAATTTATCTTTGCTTGCGTTTAACTCTCTTAACTCGGTAGAAATTCTTTGTATCTCAGCTTCGTGTTTTAGTCTTTCCGTAATGTCCCTAAGATTTGTACAAACAACTTTTTCAGTCCCCCATTCAATAATATTAATAGTTAAATCCATATTGCAAAATGAGCCGTCTTTTTTACGGACTTCTCTTGCCGCAAGCACGGAACCGTAAATTTCAGTTTCGTTTAAGATTTTTTCGCTAACAGGAATTTTAGAGGCGGGCAAAAGCACCGAATAATGCTGCCCGATTAATTCTTCCGGCCAATATCCCAAAAGATTCTTTGACGATTTACTTATCTCAAGAATTTTACCGGCTTTGCCGTCTGTAACCATCACAACATCAAGAGAACTCTCGAAGATAATTTTATATTTTTTTAACTCACCCGATTTATTTTTATTTGCAGTTTCCAGATCTAAAAGCTGATTTTCAAGTGAACTTATTTTTTCCTCCAATGATTTAGCGTTTATATTTTCATTATTCATTTAATCTCCAAATGATCAATTAGAATTACTCACAAGTACCCAGTTGTATATACCATTTTGCTTTTTAATTTCCCAGTAATCATAAAATCCGAATTTCCTGTCGCCCGCATTGTTAAGCACGGTAGCACCCGTAAGTCCGTAATAAGAATTTGAGGTTTGGACAAAACTTGTTTTCAGATTTGCAAAGTTATCTTCGCCATTATTTGAAAGATATGACAGAGCAACAACCCAGAGCGCATCATAAGTTGAAAGCCCAAAAGCATCCGGCTGAAAACCGATTTCATTGTTTATCCGTATGACTATTGGTTCCCATTTGTATTTTGTACTTAGATCCAATCCATAGGTGGGACACGGATATCCTGTCATCTCAGCAAATCTTGAAGCGGCAGTATCACTTAAGATTTTTTCGTTTAACACCATTCCGTCACTTCCGTACCATTTAACTGAATAAAGATCAGGGTAAGACAAAGCCTGTTTGAATAACTCAATAACTTCATCAAAGCCGGACAAATAAATACCAACTTCATTTTTTCCAAAAAGTAGGATTTGCTGTTGGATGCTAGTATTAATAGTCGGCAGTACTGAACTGAAGTCAGTTGAGCCTGAAATATAATTAGCTCCTGTAGCAACAACACCGCCAAGGTTTGTAAAACTTGTTTTGGCAGCTTTCTGTAAACCCAGATTACCGGCATCATTACTGCTTAAAGGTATAAATGATCTAATGCCTTCATTGAACATTAGTTTTGCAATTGCCGCACCTTCAAGAGAATCCGACGGACAAAATCTGAAAATATTATCTGATGGAATTGCAATTGTTCCTGCGGTACTTCCCTGGCTTATAACAATAATGTTATTCTGATCAGCATATTTTTTTACTGCAGAAACTTCCTTGCTTGATTGCGGACCAATTATAAATCTTACACCGGCAGCCGCAAGACTTTTTATTTTCTCCAATGCAATAGTTGTATCAAGCTTTGTATCTTCAATTACAAGCTTTATGCGTATATCCGAACTGATGGAGGCAAAATATGAATTGATATTTTCTACGGCAATGTTTAAAGCGGATTGGCTTGCTTTACCAAGCGATGACCAGTCACCGGTTAATGAAAGCATTGCTCCAACTTTTATTTCTTTTGTTCCACCTGACTCCGACGGCGAGGTGTCATCATCAGAGCATGCTGAAAATAATAAGGTACACGCTACAAAAAAAACAGAAATGAACCTGGCACTTTTTCTCATGTCAACACTCCTCAATCATCCTTTTATGAATCTTAAATGTAGATATTTTTTGCTGCTTATATATTGTCCAAAGCAGATGTTAAATCGGGATGTATTGGAAATATTGCGGTGAAACCGGCTATTTCAAAAACTTCTTTGATATAATCCTGCAAAGAACATAGAACAATTTTTCCGTTTATTGCTTTAAGTTTCTTGGCGCCAACAAGCAAAACTCTTAATCCGGCGCTGCTTATATAATCCAGCTTTGAACAATCGACAATTATTTTTGAGGTACCGGCATCTATCTCGGAAATCAATTTTTGTTCAAGCTGGGAAGAAGTGTTTGAATCAAGTTTGCCATGGGTTTCAAGAATTAGCACGTCATTGTTTTTTCTTTCTATTAATTCCACTTTAGATTCTCCTTTATGCGATTTTCTTTTTTATGGTTAAAATATTTTTATTATTTACAAACTGATAATTTATTTCATCCATTAGTTTCCTTACAAGATGAATTCCAAGTCCGCCAACTGATTTATCTTCAAGAGGCAGATTAGTATCAACATCAGGCTTTTCAAGAGGATTAAACGGAAGCCCGTCATCTTCAATCTCTGCTACAAGCAGGTTTCCTTCAATTTTAAGATTAAGCCTTATCTGGTGTTCTGCTTCGTCCTTGTAACCGTATGAAATCGTATTAGTAATAATTTCATCAAGAGCAAGGTTAACCGAATTAGTAATGGCAGGTGAAAGATTATTTTCAGAACCGAATTGTTCAACAACTTCACCTAACCGGCTTATCTCAGAAAGTTTATTTTGAAAAACAACGCTAACCGATTTCTCTTCCGTCATAAATTATCCGTTACCAAGATACTTCAGGGATAAAACGGTAATATCATCAGATTGCGGAGCGCCGGAAGAGTAAACATGCACATCTGCAATTATAGCTTCGGCAAGTTCCTGAGGATTAAGCTTTGCATTATCAGTCAGTTTTGAAATCAATCTCTCTTCAGAATATAGTTCTTCGTTTACATTAAATGCTTCCGTTACTCCATCAGTAAAAAGGAAAATTCCTTCATTAGGTTTAAGAGTAATTTTCTTTACTGAAAAAGGAAGCCCTTCAATAATGCCGAGAGCAATACCGCCTGTCATCTCAAGTTCTTCTACTTTGCCATCTTCACGGATTATATACGGAGGATTATGACCGCCGTTTGCATATTCAATTTCACCTGTAGCCGTATTTAATACACCGTAAAAAATTGTAACAAACATTGATGCGATGCTTTCAGGGCAAAGCAGGTTATTAACATGTGCAAGGCTATCACCGGCGCTCAAACCTTTTAATGCAGTTGCCTTTAGTAATGTTCTGCTTACAGCCATAAAAATTGCCGCAGGAATACCTTTACCGGAAACATCTGCCATTACAAAACCAAGCCTGTCCTTATCAACCAGAAAGAAATCAAAAAAATCACCGCCAACTTCCTTTGCTGCATTCATTGATGCATAAATTTCAAATTCCTTTCTATCCGGGAAAGGTGGAAATTTCTTTGGCAAAATTGCCTGCTGTATACTGCGTGCAATTGAAAGATCATGCTGAATAGCTATAAGCTGGTCGTGTTCCTTCTGGAAATTTCTTAACAGCTCAAGTTCCTGTATGGTTTTATTGATTGTCGTTTCAAGGTCTGTAAAATCAACAGGTTTGGTAACAAAGTCGAAAGCTCCGCGGTTCATTGCCGTTCTGATGTTATCCATATCTCCATATGCAGAAACAATGACGGTTCTTAAAGCAGGATTTTTCAGTTCGTTCAGTCTTGCCAGCAATGTTAGTCCATCCATCTCCGGCATATTAATATCGGTAAGTATTAAACCGATATCCGGATGTTCAAGTAATTTTGTTAAAGCTTGTAATCCGTTGTTTGCAAATACAAAGTCATATTCGTTTTCACGGATTTTTTTTCTGAACCTTTGCCTTATCAATGATTCCAGATCAGGTTCATCATCTACCACCATTATTTTCTCAGGCATTGACTCCTCATAATTAAGTATTTATTGATTGTATTGCGTTTTTTAATTCTTCAAAATCTATCGGCTTGGTAAGGTATTTATCAGCACCGTATTTTATTGCCTTGGAATGTTTTTCTTCGTCATCGTAAGCAGTTATCATAAACACTTTCAGATGAGAGTATTTTTCCTTTAATACCCGTAACAACTCAAGGCCTGTCATTCCGGGCATGTTGATATCAGAAAGAATAAGTACAATTTCGGCAGCGTGTAATGTATCAAGAAACTGTAATGCATCTTCAGCCGAATATGCAAAATGGAATTTGATCTTTCCTTCTTTTAATTCATTCTTAAATTTCTGCTGAAACAAAGATTGAATATCAAGTTCATCATCCACCACTAAAATTTTCATAACTGTCTCGATAAGTTTTTGGGTAATGTAATTATGAATTCTGCAAACTCACCTTCTTCAGACTCAACTCTTATATCACCTTTATGCTCCTGCACAATTATATCAAAGCTTAGAGATAATCCTAAACCGGTACCTTTACCAGTAGGTTTTGTGGTAAAGAAAGGATTAAAGATTTTCTCAAGTATGTCTTTCGGAATACCTTTTCCGTTATCTCTTATCTTCACTTCAACTTTGCTGTCAAGGTCTTTTGTTGCAACAAACAAAATGGGTTCGTAACTGTCTTTCTTTTCCTTTTTCTTTTCATGTACTGAATAGCAGGCGTTATTTATTGTGTTAAGAAATACTCTGCTTAAGTTCTGCGGTACTACATTTAATGGCTCAAGAGTCTTATCATAATCGGTTTCAATTTTAACATTGAATGTGGAATCCTGCGCACGGAAACCGTGGTAAGCAAGGTTAACATACTCTGCCAGCAGATTATTTATATCAATCTTCTGGAATTCGCCGGATTTGCCGCGCGAATGCAGAAGCATTCCTTTAACAATACTGTCTGCACGTTTCCCATGCTCATTTATTTTTTTAACGTTCTGCTCAAGGTCGCCAATAATCTCATTGATATAATCAAGAGATTTAGAATCAATTTTATCTTTGTGCTGCTCAAGTTCTTCCACTAATTCTTTTGAAAGGTCAATTGATAATTCGGAAAAGTTGTTTATAAAATTCAATGGATTCTTTATTTCATGAGCAATGCCTGCCGTTAGCTGTCCAAGTGAAGCCATCTTTTCTGCCTGAACTAATTGTGATTGTGCATCCTTCAATTCTTTATGAGCAGCATTAATTGCTTCGTAAGCGTAAGCGTTATCCAAAGCAATTGATGTATACATTGCAAGGTTGTTCAGAATATCAAAATGGACCTGGCTATATGCATTCTTTTTAAAACTCTGAACAGAAATGGCACCAATAATTCTGTCTTCAACAATAAGCGGAAAATATATTATTGATGACGCATATGTACCAGCTTTGGGCTTTACTCTGTGCTCAATGTAATTTATATAATCAACATCAACATCGTTCATAAATACCGGTTTACGGTTATTAACACACCATACGGCAAACCTGTTTTTATCTTCAAGATTAAAACTAAACTCGGGCAGCTTTTCACCTTTTTCAATTGAAAGCTTACAATCTAAGGTGTTTTCCTTTTTATTATAAATAAGTATAAGAAATACCGAGGCATCTAAAAGCGAATTCACACTTTCATATACTGTGTTAAAAATTAATTCCAGGTTAAGAGTTGATGTAATCTTCTGGCCTATTTCACTAAGAGTTTTAACATTCTTAAATGCTGCATCAAGTTGCGTATTCTTTTCATTCAACTCTAAAGTTCTTGCTAAAACTTTTTCTTCCAGGTTATGGCTGTAGTCTTCAAGTCCTTCATTAGCTTTTTTTAATTTTTGAATTGTATCTTTCAGAGCTTTCTGCATTGCTGTAAAAGACTGTGTTAGTTTTCCTATTTCATCTTTGGATTTTACCTGCGGAAGTTCAACATCAAAATTTCCTGTTGCGAATTCTTCGGTAGCAACAGCCAGATGCCGTAACGAACTCGTAATTGATCTTGAAATAAAAATAATTACGAGAAGTAAAAATACTGCGCCTCCCGCCCCAAGAAAGAATACCGTTTCACTTAGGTTAGTTACATCAGCCATCAATTCATCAATAGGGTGAACAATTCCAAGTGACCACCCGTTACATGTAACCGGTGCATAAGCTATCCAACTTGATTTTCCACCTGCCAGACTTTTATAATCGGGTTTTTCAAATCCTGTGTTACCATTTACCATTTTTCTGCCGATATCTCTTAAAGCCGGATAATTTCTTTCTTCTGCTATACTGAATATCGTTTCATTCATAATCACATCTTTTATTGGATGTGTAACAAGTTTTCCGGAGCGTGAAATCATAAAACCATACCCGGTTTCGGAAACTTTGATAGACAATACTAATTTCTGCAACCAGTCAAGAGAAATGTCGGCAGTAAAAATTCCCCAGAACTCTCTCTTTCCATTTACATTTCTGTATATAGGAACAGAGTAAGTAGACATAACAATTTCGCCTCCACCTTCATCAAAATATGGTTCACTCCAGATCGGCCTGTCCAATTCCTTGGGAATCTGATACCAGTCCTGATGAAAATAATCATATTTATCGCCGGCAAGCGACACATATTTTAGTGAATCATTATGTTTAAAATAGTAAGGGGCATAATACTTTTCAGATCCAACAAACGAATAAGGTTCAAACGCAATTGTAGAACCATATATCTCACTATTTTTAGCTACAAGTAATTTCAGCAAATCATGTATTTTCGAATCGTTATAATCCGATTTTTCCAAAATAACAGATGCATTATCAATTACTTTTTCAACCGAACGTAAGACATTATCAACTTTAACAACAGTACTCGATGTAAAATTTCGTGCATTCTCTTCGATATTTCTTCTTATTATATCACTTGATACCTTGTAGTTATAAATGAAGATGACTGTAAAAACAAGTGCAATACATGAAAAGATGAAAAGAATCATCTTAAAAGCCAGACCTCTGTTACTAAGAATTTTTTTCATATGAGTTGAATATTAAAATGGCTTATAGAACAAATTGAATTCCGGTATTTTTTTGATCAGGTTATTTTCCATCAGTTTTTCTGCTACAAATTTATAATCTTTTTCAGAAAGAGTACCAAACTTTTTCATCCCTTTGTCCGGAAAAATCAAATCTTTCATCCTGTTCAACATCCACGTCTCATGCGCAACATTAACCGCAAAGTTTTCTCTCTTCATATACCGGATAACCGTTTGTATAGATTCTTCTTTATTTGCAAAAGCATATTTCCACCCTTCAAAAGTAGCCTTAACAAAGTTCTTACATAATTCGGGATCAGTATTATAGGTGGATTCCAGGCAATAAATACCTTCTTCAGGAAAGTTCAAGCCATAATCGGAAAAAAAGAAAGTCGTAAGTTCATCTGCATTTAAACCTGAGTTTAAAATTGTATGATATTCATTGTACCACATTGCACTGGTTACATCTACACCATCCATAAGGAACAGATTTAGTGAACTACCCTGCATAATTGCTCTAACATCAAGATTATATTTTTTAAAGAAAGCCATTGGTTGAATCTGAAAATCGCCTCCCCAAATTCCGACCTTTTTTCCATTCATATCTTCTATTTTATGAATGCCGCTTGATTTTTTTGCTACAAGCATGAGCGCCGATTTATTTATTATCTGGCTAATATTTACAACTTTAATTCCTTTCTCCCTCATTTGTATTGCATTTGTAAGCCAAAGGCAGGCAAAGTCTACTTTCCCATTTTCCATATAAACTGACGAAGGATTTTTAGGTCCGCCTGTAAGTATCCTTAAATCAATTCCATACTTTTTATAAATTCCCTTTTCGTAAGCCATAAAATAACCGGCAAATTGCGCTTGAGGAATCCAGTGAGGAATAAAAGTAGCTTTTTTTAATTTCGGCTGCGCAATTGAAAAGTCAATAAAAAGGGAAACAAGGACAACATTCAGTATAAAGTATTTCATAATCCGTTAATGTTGTAAAAAATTAATTGCTACTTAAATAAAAAAATCTAACATGTCAAGAAGTTTGAGTAAAAGAAATTAATACAAATAGGATGGTAGCATCTTAACCGTCATTAAAAAAAAGCTGTAAACGATTGGAAATTTCTACTACCTTCGAAAGAAGAAAGAAATATCTTTGATAAATTCTCACGGTCACTTTTTCTCAGACATTATTCATTCTTTCTTCTCATTTTTCATTCTTTAAAATGTAGATTTTTATTTTCCTGATCTTACGTTCAATATTTCTCTCGCAATCCAACGAAAATAAACGAAGATATTTCAAAAAGAAAAGAAAAATAATTGGCACGTAAACGTAAATTTTTCTTATTTTGCAACTCAACAAATAACAGGATTTATGATAAGCAATCGTCATAAAAAGATTTTAGAAATATTAGCCGG
>CAZIDB010000002.1:45720-50222 GCA_964537965.1 uncultured Melioribacter sp.
CTTTTAGATGCAAGTACAACAGTAATGTCATTAGCACACGAGCTTAGGAAAAGAGATGATTTGAAAGATGTTACTATAATTCCAACTGGCTTGTGGACGGCTATTGAATTAATGGGATGTAACGATTTTAATGTTCTGCTTCCAGGTGGATATTTACGCCATACAACAGGCTCTATTATTGGGCTTTCCAACAGCGAATTCTTTAATGGATTAATAATTAAAAAAGCTTTTCTCGGTGCCGCGGGTATTTCAATGGAAAACGGATTAACCGATACTCACCTTCTTGAAATCGATTTGAAGAAATTTATTATTAACTATGTAAAAGAAGTTATTATACTTGTCGACGGAAGTAAATTCAGCCAGACCGGTATTGCCGCTTATGCAGAAATAAATCAGGTTTCAAAAATAATAACAGATTCCTCAGCTCCTGCTGAAGAAGTTGAAAGAATTGAGAAAACCGGCGTTGAAGTTATAATTGCAGCCTGAAGTAATAATATGAATGACGAAAAAAAATATATTGGATTTGATCTTGGTGCAGAAAGCGGCAGATGTATTGTTGCAGCATTAAAAGATGATAGAATTACATTACACGAGGTTCACGGTTTTACAACTCATACATTAAAACTTGGGGATAGTTTATACTGGAATGTTAACGCAATTTTTGAAGAGATGCTGAAAAGTTTGAACCGGGCAAGAACTAAATTCGGTTCAGACTTTAATGGAATTGGTGTGGATACCTGGGGAGTAGATTATGTTCTTATAAACAAGGAAGGAAATGATATCGGCAATCCTTACCATTACCGTGACGACAGAACAGATGGAATGATGGAAGAGGCTTTCCGGATTATTCCAAAAGATGAACTTTACCTAACTGCCGGAACACAATCTGCCCAGTACAATACTTTGTTTCAGCTTCTTGCCGAAAAGAAAAATAATCTTAACCTGCTTGATTTCTCAAATATATTTCTGCTGATGCCTGATTATTTCAACTACAGATTATGTGGTAATAAGAAAGCAGAATATTCCATTGCCTCAACAACTAATCTTGTTAATCCTTTTACAAGAGACTGGAACTGGAATCTCATTAAAACATTTAATCTTCCCCAAAATATTTTTCCTGTTATAAATGAACCGGGAACGATACTTGGCAATCTGCTCCCTTCAATTGCAGATTTGGTTGGCTTGAACAATGACATTCCGGTTATAGCAACTACCGGGCACGATACTGCATCTGCCGTTGCTTCAATACCGGCATCAGGTAACAACTGGGCATTTATTAGTTCAGGTACATGGTCTTTGATGGGAATTGAATCTGACAAACCAATTATAAACAAAGATTCTTTAAAATATAATTTTACAAATGAAGGCGGCGTCAACAAAACTACCCGCTTTCTTAAAAACATTGTTGGCTTATGGCCAATACAGGAATGCCGCCGGTACTGGAATGAGCATAAACAGGAATTTAATTACAATGATCTTACTGCACTCGCAGCCAGACAAGGATTAGCAAACGCATGGATAGATTTAAATGATTCAAGGTTCCTTAAACCCGGCAATATGCCGCAGAAAGTTTTA
This sequence comes from uncultured Melioribacter sp., assembly GCA_964537965.1. Classification (GTDB taxonomy): domain Bacteria; phylum Bacteroidota; class Ignavibacteria; order Ignavibacteriales; family SURF-24; genus SURF-24. Next base: position 47,296 of record CAZIDB010000002.1, read on the forward strand.
GATTTTCTGAAAGAGACAAACCAGAAACATGAAAACAAACCGGGATTTATAATCGCAGTAATTCTTGAAAGCCTTGCGTTTACGTACCGCAAGACGTTAAAGGAAGTTGAAGAAGTTACCGGAAAGAAAATTGAAAAGCTTCACATTGTTGGTGGTGGAATACAGAATGAATTATTAACACAATACACTGCAGATGCAACAGGTAAAACCGTTGTTGCAGGTCCTATTGAAGGAGCAGGAGTTGGGAATATTGGCACGCAGGCAATAGCAACGGGAGCAATAAAAGACATAATTGAACTGAGAAAAATTGTTGCCGGTTCATTCAGTATGAAAGAATACAAACCAATAAACACAAAATACTTTGAAGATAATGAAGCGAACTACTGCAGAATTTTACAATCTTAATCAGGAGAGAATAATTGAAACAAAATATCGCATCACTTAGAAAAGAAATTATTGAAGCTGGAAAATGAATTTACAACCGAGGCTACGTTGCGTCCAACGATGGAAACATAAGTGCAAGAATAGACTCAGAAAGAATTCTAATTACACCAACCGGCGTAAGCAAAGGTTTTATGAAACCGGAAGATTTAATTATAGTTGATCTGAACGGTAAATTGCTGAATGGCAGAATGAAGCAGTCATCGGAATCAAACATGCATTTACAGATTTATGTCGACAGGCCGGATGTTAACAGTGTTTGTCATGCTCATCCGCCATATTGTACCGGATTTGCAGTTGCAGGAATTCCACTCAATAAAATGATTTTGCCTGAAGTAATAATTGCGCTTGGTACAATTCCAATCGTCGAATACGGCACAACCGGTACATCCGAACTATACGGCATGATATCTAAATATGTAAAAGATTATGATGCATTTCTTCTTGCAAACCACGGTGCATTAACAATAGGCCACTCAGTCATTAATGCTTATCATAAAATGGAAACTCTTGAACACGCTGCAATGATACAATTTATCGCAACACAGCTTGGCAAAGTAAAAGAACTTAGCAAAAAACAGACTGATCAGCTTATTGAACTTCGTCCGAAGTTTGGAATAAGAAAAGATATCGGGTTAAAGCAAACAACTAAATCGAAAAGAAAATAAAGAGAGATTTTATGAACAATGGAAATTCTTTTGTTAACAGATTAAAGGGCAGCCTGCCTAAGATTGGCATTCGTCCAGTGATAGACGGCAGAAGAAAAGGAGTAAGAGAATCACTTGAATTCCAAACTATGCAGATGGCAAAGAATGCCGCAAAATTTTTAAATGAAAACCTAAGGCATCCGAATGGAATGAATGTAGAATGCGTAATTGCAGATACCTGCATTGGCGGCGTTGCAGAAGCTGCCGAATGTGCAGAAAAATTTGCCAGGCAAAATGTTGGTCTTTCCTTAACTGTTACACCATGCTGGTGTTATGGTACTGAAGTTATGGATTCCGATCCGTTAATTCCAAAAGCCGTCTGGGGATTTAACGGCACAGAAAGACCCGGTGCGGTTTATCTTGCAGCAGCGTTGGCAGGATATTCTCAAACGGGTTTGCCTACTTTCGGAATTTACGGAAGAGATGTTCAGGATAAAAATGATTCTACTATTCCTGAAGATGTTAAAGAAAAACTTTTACGTTTTACCAAAGCAGGTTTAGCTGTTGCAGAGATGAAAGGAAAATCTTATCTGTCAATCGGTTCTGTTTCTATGGGCATTGCCGGTTCTGTTGTTGATACCCACTTCTTCAAAAACTATCTCGGTATGCGAAATGAATCTGTTGATATGAGCGAGATAACAAGAAGAATTGAAGAAAATATTTTTGATGAAGAAGAATATACCAAGGCTTTAAGATGGACAAAAAATTATTGTATAGAAGGTAAAGACGTTAATAAAGATAAATCTTCACACCAAAGAAAAGATTACGAATGGGAAATTGTGGTTAAGATGACAATGATTGCCCGTGATCTTATGCTCGGTAATCCTGCTCTTGCAAAACTTGGATTCGTGGAAGAATCAAACGGACACAATGCAATTGCGGCAGGCTTCCAGGGGCAACGGCAATGGACTGACCATTTCCCAAACGGGGATTTTATGGAAGCAATTCTTAATTCTTCATTCGACTGGAATGGTGTCCGCCAGCCTTTTATAATGGCAACAGAGAATGACAGCCTGAACGGTGTTGCAATGTTATTCGGAAATCTCCTAACAAACACAGCACAAATTTTTTCTGATGTACGAACATACTGGAGTCCGGAATCAGTTAAGCGCGTTACAGGAATAAAATTAAAAGGAAAAGCTGCAAACGGAATTATTCATTTAATTAATTCCGGCTCAACTACACTTGACGGTACTGGCAAACAAAAAAGGAATGGTAAACCTGTAATGAAACAGTTCTGGGAAATTTCAAAGAATGATGTTGAATCATGTCTTAAAGCTACCAGATGGTGCCCGGCGGAAAAAGAATATTTCAGAGGAGGTGGTTTCTCTTCTCAATTTTTAACTGAAGGTGAAATGCCGGTTACAATGAGCCGTATTAATTTAGTTAAAGGTTTGGGTCCAGTGCTTCAGATTGCTGAAGGTTACACTGTAAGTTTACCAAAAGAAGCAGATTTTATATTACAAAGAAGAACAAGTCCTGCATGGCCAACAACATGGTTTGCTCCAGCATTAACAGGCAAAGGAGCTTTCAAAGATGTTTATTCCGTTATGGCAAACTGGGGCGCAAACCACGGTGCAATAAGTTACGGACATATAGGAGATAAATTAATTACACTGGCTGCAATGCTTAGAATTCCTGTTAACATGCACAATGTAGTTGAAGAAAAAATTTACAGGCCAAGCGCATGGAATGCATTCGGAACAAATGATCTTGAAGGTGCTGACTACAGAGCCTGCAAAAATTTTGGTCCATTGTATGGCAGATATTGAAATTCAT
>CAZIDB010000002.1:50322-51849 GCA_964537965.1 uncultured Melioribacter sp.
GGCAGTTTAATTAAAGTTAAACCGGAATTTGAAGAACGCTATATCATTCTTCACAAGTATACTTTTCCCGGTGTACTGGAAAGGATAAGGAAATCCAATATCAGGAATTACTCAATCTTCCTTCTCGATGGATTACTGTTTTCCTATTATGAATATATCGGCAGCAATTATGATGCTGATATGAAAGCAATTGCTGATCCTACAACCAAAGATTGGTGGAAATTAACTGACCCGATGCAGGATCCTCTTCCGACAAGAAAAGAAGGTGAATGGTGGGCAGAGATGGAACAATGGTTCTGTTATGATAAACTTATTAAACCGTCATCCCAGGCTCAGCGCATTAGTCTTGTTGCAGAAATTATTCCCGGCAAGGAAGATGAAGTTAAAAATCTCTTCATAAATTTTCCTCCGGAAATAAATGACGCAACAAGTTATCAATCCTTTCAGAACGACAACATTTTTTTCAAGGATAACAAGATATACTTTTACTACGAATATGCCGGAGATAATATAAGATCTTCATTTACAAGATTAAGCCAGTTTGAAAGGTACCAGACTTTCCAGGCTGAGCTGAACAAATTACTTTTGCCAAAAGGAACAGGTAACTGGGAAATAATGAAAGAAGTTTTCCATACGGATTGAATAGAGAAGGCGGAGGAATAGACTAAGGCTAAGAATTAAATACTTCATAATTTCAAATTTATTTTAAAAGGATTTAATATTGACTTTAAACAGTCCATGGGAAATTCTAGTAGATTTGATTCTTAGCTTTCTTCTTAGCCTTCGCCTCTGCCTTAGCCAGATTTAATAATAACAATATAGAATTATGAATACTAAAAAAGTTTTTGTTACCGGCTGCTTTGATATGCTTCATAGCGGACACGTTGCTTTTCTTAAAGAAGCTGCGACATACGGTGATGTTTATGTTGGACTCGGTTCCGATGAGAATGTTCATAACTTAAAAGGTCGCTACCCTGTTAATCCACAGGATGAACGCAAGTATATGCTTGAATCGCTGTCGTGTGTTAAAGCCTGCCATATAAATTCCGGCTGGGGCATAATTGATTTCGAGAATGAACTTCAAAAAGTTCGGCCGGATGTTTTTATTGTAAATGAAGACGGTAATTCACCGGCGAAGGATGAACTAGCAAAAAAATATGGTTTCGAATATCTTGTACTTAAAAGAATTCCGCACGAAGGTTTGCCTGTTCGTTCAACAACATCATTAAGACAGGAATGTACAATGCCGTATCGTATTGATCTTGCCGGCGGATGGTTAGATCAGCCTTACGTTGGCAAATATGCTCCGGGTCCAGTACTAACTATTTCAATTGAACCAACTATTGAGTTTAATGAGCGCAGTGGAATGGCATCCAGTACAAGACGAAAAGCAATCGAACTTTGGATTTCTGATATTCCACACGGCAATAAAGAACAGCTTGCAAAAATTCTTTTCAGTTTCGAAAATCCTCCGGGCACAAAAATAGTTGCCGGCTCACAGGATTCAATTGGAATAGTAATGCCCGG
>CAZIDB010000002.1:51949-54480 GCA_964537965.1 uncultured Melioribacter sp.
AAATGTTTCCCAACATGGTTGATGAAGGAATAATGAATATAATTGAGAGATATAATAACAAAGCTCTCGGCTGGAAATTATCCGGTGCTGGCGGTGGCGGATATTTGATTCTGGTTTCGGAAAAACCGATTGAAGGCGCAATGCAAATTAAAATAAGAAGAGCAGCTCAACTGTAAAATATATAAACCTGAGGAAAGCCGGATGAATCTTACCAAAATGTTTAAAGCTGAAAATGGGAAAAACTATTTCTTCACTTTCGCACTTGTAAGCACTTTGTTTTTGTTGTGGGGAACATGCAACGGAATGATTGATGTAATGGATAAACATTTTCAGGATTACCTGCATTTAACAAAATCTCAATCGGCATGGGTACAGTTTGCTCATTATCTTGGTTACCTCTTGATGGCGCTTCCGGCAAGCTGGCTTGCGCGTAAACTTGGTTACAAAGGTGGTATTATTTCCGGTTTGTTACTTGTTTCACTTGGTGGCTTCTGGTTTATTCCCGCTACAAGCATTTCATCTTTCTGGGCATTCCTGCTTGGCGTATGTTTAATTGCGATGGGATTAACAATTCTTGAAACAGTTGCCAATCCATATACGACCGTACTCGGTCCTAAACAATATGCGGCGACAAGAATTAATTTTGCCCAATCGTTTAACGGAATCGGATGGATACTTGGACCAATAATCGGCGGAGCATTCTTTTATTCTTCTGAAGGAGCAGAAGCCGCTCAAAAACAGCTTTACATCCCTTATATGGTGGTGGCTATTATTGTACTTGTAATGGCAATAATATTTTACTTCGCTAATGTTCCTGATCTGAATACCGAGGATGAATATCATTTAAATGAAGAAAAAGACAAAACTGTTAAACGTTCAATCTGGACTCATCCGCATTTTACCGGGGCAGTGCTAGCTCAATTTGTTTATGTTGCAGCTCAGGCAGGAATCTTCAGCTTCTTTATTAATTATATGATTGAAGAAATTCCTTCAATATCCCAGGGGCTTGCAAATAGCTGGTTCTTCCAGGATAGAACAACTTTACGCCAAGGAAGTTATTTTGTAAATGAAAAAGGAGCAACATTTTTACTGGGCACAATCGGATTTCCATTATTCCTTTTAGGAAGAGCAACCGGCGCAGCAATTATGAGAAAGCTGAAAGCTCACCGTGTGCTTGGCACTTATGCATTGTTAAATGTTTTTCTTTGCGCAGTTGTAGTTTTCAAATTAGGATGGATATCTGTTACTGCTGTATTCTTAAGCTTTTTATTTATGTCGATTATGTTTCCAACAATCTTTGCTCTCGGAATTTACGGACTTGGTGTTCAGGCTAAGAAGGCTTCCGGATTTATAGTTATGGCAATTATCGGCGGAGCAATAATGCCAAAACTTATGGGTCATCTTGGAGATGTTTATAATATGTCTGTTGGTTTTATTATGCCGATGATTTGCTTCGCATTCGTTTCCCTTTACGGATTTTTCTGGCCAAAGTTAAGCAAAGCGGAAGACATTTCGGAAATTTCTGCTTCGAAAGGACATTGAATTTATAATAAGAGAAAGAAGAAGTCTTACTCATACTCTTAATCCTGCACTTCTTTATCTCATCTTACTTACTATCATCAAATAATTTTATTACAACAGGACCGATCAAACCTGATTCTAATGAACCAAGATACCTTGTAGGAATTGTAGAATAGTGATTTGCTGCTGTGTTGTAAACGAGAATTTCTATTTTGTTAAAACCTTCTTTTACAAGTTTAGAAATATTAAAATTGTATGGTGGTGAAAGCTTAATTCCTGCCTTCTTACTATTAACAATTACTTCTGCTGATGATACAACATGACCCAAATCCAAGATAATTTCACCGTTACTCTGTTCGGCTGTTAAATTAAAATCCTTTCTATACCATGCTCCGCCGGAATATGAATGTAAGCCATCAGATAAAGACCAGTCCCCAAGGTGATATTTCCCCTGCACGCATTTCATTTTGATTGGCTCTGGTAAGGCTGCACCGGCGTATGTTCCAATGTCCTGTTCAATACGAATTGCTACCAATGCTTCTTCAGCTACTTCACTTTCAAGTTCAACAGAATAATTATATGAACCATCCGGACAAAGTGAACCTTTGATGGCTTTGTACTCTGTTTCATTAATACACACCTGGACTTTTCCGTAAGCAGCAAAATCCATTTTCTTTAATCCCGGAGCAGATTTGAAGCGATACCATCCGACAGGATTTTTTTCATCAGCTCTGGTGTTAAATTTTAGAATTGAATTGTCACCATACCATTTCATCGCAAGCGAGCCTTCGCCTGTGATTGATTTGTTCTGGTAGTTTCCTTCCTTCTTAACAATAAAAAAAGTTTCGCAGGGTTGATCATAATAAAGAAGTAATTTGTTGTTGCCCGCTTTTAAAAATACTTGCCGTTCAGAATTATTTTTTTTCTCTGCATTTATCCAAAAAGAAGTTGGTTTAATCTCACCAGTTTTAATTTCATGTTTTCCAGCTGAAGGTGCATAAATATTTGTG
>CAZIDB010000003.1:0-25817 GCA_964537965.1 uncultured Melioribacter sp.
ATAATTGTAAAAACCGTTTTACCGGAAGTATTTAAATAAAACGGTTCCGGATAAATTCTGTTTTTAAACTCTTCTATGGCTATCTAAAAAGTAATTGTCTATAGAAAATAGAACGCAGATGACACATATTTATTATGATTTCCGCTGATTTAATATTTGATAAATTACTTATTAGTCAACCTTCAAATATTTTCCACACAGACTCTTAAGTTAGAGGTTTGTACATCTGCCGGATATTTTCTTCTTAGTTTCTCCTTTTCTCCGATTCGCCGTTTCAAATGAACAGTTTACCCGTTTCAAATAAATCGATTACTCGCTTCAATAAACAAGTCGTTTTATTCTTGCGGTTATTAGCTGCAGGTATTTTTCCTTAAGTTCATCGGAAAGTAAAGAGTTATTTATAAGGTTTATTATTTCAGCTTCCTTACCAACAAACTCATCTAAAAATTTATTAACTCGTGTTTCCGGAATACCTATCCGCAAACCAAACTCATAAAAATCAATTCTTGTATATTTACTTCCTGCTTTAAAGGCATCTGTCATATACCCATCTTTAAAGAGATCAAGCGCAGTATCGGATTCTGTTTTTATATGCAAGCTTGTATTCATAAGATCGTATGCAGGAGTAAGCAGGTAGTCGCCGTATTCTTCATTCCTGTATAAGGAAAAATTTTTAAGGTGGGCATCACCATTGCAAATAATATAATTGAAGAGAACAATTTTATAGTACTTCTCGGTTTCTATTTTATAAGCTTTCACATGTTTTTTTATAAGCTCTGCAATATCTTCATAAGTTGAATTGTATTTATAATTTACTCCTTCATTTTCTTCAGTAACCCCGCTTATCTGTGCAAAGTCTTCCTGTAAAAGCCTTCGTCCTCCGGGCAGAATGTCAAAACGTTTTATTATATATGCAGGTTGTTCATCAGCAAAAAAAACAATTGCATTCAACGCAGTTTTAATTCCGAATACCTGGTTTGCAAGCTGCATTGAAAAATGTTCATTGGCAGGTACTGCTTCAACATTTTCAATCAGACTAAGAGGAACAGGCTTAAGAATATATTCTCCGCCGCTTTCCGTAAGTACAAGTTTTTTATTATCAAGTTTTAACGAGTGCTTTATCTGTACACCGGAAATGGAAAGCTTAACTCCATGCTCCATTTTATATGAACTGAATTCAGGTCTGGTGAAAGGAAGTATATGCGAAACCTTTTTACCGTCGAAAAGAGTTTTAAGACATGATCTGCAAAAACTTTGATAGCCTTTTTTTAAGCAGCCCGGGCATACCTGTAATGCATTTGAATTAATCATTAGTTTCTCTCACAGTAATACCCCCGATTGTATCAAGCATACCTGTTTTTAATAATCGTCTAAAATGATCCCTTTCATCAATATGCAATAACCGGCATTGCAGGTCTTTGTTTTCTCCCTCTGCAAGAAGTCCGTAGAAAAACGGGAAAAGAATTTCTGAAGTAAAAACTTCTTTTTGTTTCGGAAGTGTAATACTTATAGCAGGAGAAAAATTATCTGCCAAGTAATTTTCATCATATTGAAAAAAATAGTTACTTCCATCTTTGGACAGGTACCCGGCAAGGATTGAATTATAATAGACCGATGCTTTCATAATTATTTATCACCTACGAAAATATTTATTTCCATACCAAGAACATCAAGCAGTTTAAGCAACTGTAAAATACCAGGATTACCTTTACCGCTTTCAATATCTTTTAAACTACGGACAGAGATGCCGGAATGCTCAGCTAAGTCATTCTGAGATAACTTTAGAAAATTGCGGCGTCTTTTTATCTCTTTACCAATTTCTTCAGTCTTGATCATATTAGTTTGTGCAGCATTCTGCACTTTTTGTTTGTTAGATGAATTATTTGGTTATGTTAAATCAAAAAGTGCAATATGCTACACTTTTAGGCAAAAATAGATAATTCTTTTTTACTTGTCAATTCAAGGGGCAATATTTTGCACACTCATAAAACGAGTATGAAAGGAGAAGTTAATTATATTCACGTCATTCCGCTAAATATGGATTCCGTTTTTAACAGGTAAAAATTAACAAGCGTTTTTAATAATTCTTTCCCGTTTTTTATATAGGAGTTCAACTGTCAAGAAATACTTGACAACCCGACAACAAAGAAATAAAAATTTTTTCTGTCGCGTAAGTCCGCTATAAGCGGATTACATCTTTAATGCTATACAATAAAATGCTTCTAATAAATACTTCCCCTAAAATCAATATTGTTAACTGAAACAAGAATAATCTCTTCTCTTTCAATTCTGAATATTATTCTAATCTTTCCTTTTCTAATTCTAAAATAATTTTTATAACTTCCTTTTAATCTTTTGAGATCAAGATTTAATTTTTCTTTTCCATAAAGTATGTTTACAGCCTTAACTATTACTAAATCAACTTCTTCCTCTGTAATTATTGCTTGGTTTCTGGAAAGAAATCTTTCTGAGGCTTCAGAATACCTTATGCTTATCTTCATATATCTAAACTTTTCGTTTTGCCGTAATTATTTACAGAAGGCTCTTTTAAAATATTTTCTATTTCCTTCTGTTCTTCATCATCAACAAACGGAATATCCGGCTCTTCAACTATTTGAATTTTTTCTTTCGGCAGAGTCTCTAAAAATGCTTTTAGTCTTTCATAAATGGTATCTTCGATTTTAATTACTATCGTTTTCATTTTTAATGTCCTTTATTTTCAAGCTTAAGTTAACAGCTATAAAAATATTTTGCAATTCTATTTTCCCACTTCTTCTCTCTCATAAGTGCTTTCAGCGGTTTGCCTTTTGTTTTAAACAAGCCCTGATTCTTTTTAATCTCATCATTTTAAACAGAAGAAATTGATTTTATTAATTCATAATTTCAGATGTAATATTCGCGATAGGTACGTGACTATGCAAAAAGCAATTAAGAATTCTGCGGGCTCCAAAGGTGAAATAATTATTTATAAATCGCCCGAAGGCGATACGGCAATTGATGTAAAATTATATAATGAAACATTATGGTTAACCCATCAACAAATTGCTGTTTTGTTTGGCAGAGATCGTACTGTAATTACACGCCATTTACAAAATATATTCAGTACTAAAGAGATAATTGAAAAAAGCAATGTGCAAAAAATGCACATTCCAAATTCCGACAAACCTGTTAAATTTTATAATCTTGATGTTATTATCTCAGTTGGCTATAGAGTAAATTCAAAACGCGGTACACAATTCCGTATCTGGGCAAATAAAATACTAAAAGAATACTTAGTGCAGGGATATGCGCTGAATGAAAAAAGGTTAAAAGAACAATCTGAAAAAGTAAAAGAGCTGGAGAAATCAATTGAAATCTTTAAACGTGTTGCTGATAACTACCAATTGGTTCAGGATGAGTTTTCCGGAATATTAAATGTTATTTCCGATTATACCTATGCGCTTGATATTCTTGATCAGTATGATCATCAAAAAGTAAAAACTGAAAAAGCTGTAAATAAAGAAGCTTATAAAATAACCTATGAGGATGCAATTAAGCTTGTAAAAAATTTGCGGAAAAAATTTGGCGGTTCCGCGTTGTTTGGAAGAGAAAAAGACGAGTCGCTTAAGAGCACTATCGGTACAATCTACCAGACGTTTAACAAAAAGGAATTGTATCCGGGTCTTGATGAAAAAGCGGCAATGCTCTTATACCTTGCGGTAAAGAATCATTCGTTTGTTGACGGCAATAAAAGAATTGCAGCGGCATTATTTTTAATGTATATGAGTAGGAATAATTATCTCTATTCCTCCAATGGAGAAAAAAGAATTGCAGATAATGCCCTTGTTGCTCTCTGCTTAATGATTGCTGCAAGCAATCCCAAGGAAAAAGATATCATCTGTAAAGTGGTAGCTAATCTTATAAATAAAAAGAATAATTAAAACTGAAATCTGAATTCAGAACTTCTGCTTCTCCGTTTCTCCGCATCCCCATCTCTCCGTTTCATTTATATTACTATACCTCACTTTACCGATTCCAGCTTTCCTTTCTGTCAAAGTGTGGGCATTGAATGTCATATTAAAATTTTATAGACGCTTGTTTCTGCAAATACCTGTCATTTAATCAAATTTGAGATAGCGTTTCCATTCAGGGAGATTAAATTTTACCCTTGATGCACATATTCGATTTTCCTAAAATTCGATTGAATATTTTAAGGTTTATTTTAGCAGGCGAAAATTTCGTTTGTAAGGTTCATTTCTCTTTTAGTCTGTTCTGAAAAACGTCTTTTGATTTTTACGGTAATATAAATTTCCGGACTTGAAATACAATTTTTTCAATTAACGGTTGGAAGTAATTAATACATTACATAAATAATTTTACCAGGCAGGGAGGAAACCGGAAAAATTTTATACGATTTGTTTTCATTTATTAACAACAACAGGAATGCAAAATGTATAAGCAATTTTTCTTTGCAGCATCTCTTTCGTTTATTTTATTTTCAACATTTGCTTTTGCACAGGAATCTCCGTCATTCAGAATTAATGGCGGAATGATTTACCCGAAAGGATCTTCTACCGGTTTATCAGGATTGATTCAATTCAATTATCCTCTTAACGAAAAAATATCGTTCTATCTTTATACCGGTTCATCGGTGTGGGATAAAAAGAAAAGTATGTATATGAAAGATTTTGCCACGAATGATAATGAAATGATTTTGCATTCATACTCGGCAGATGATCATTCATTAGTTCCGGTTTATATCGGATCAAGCTTTAATATGCACACAAACAATTTCTGTACTGCATTTTTAAATGTTGAATTGGGTTATTCATACTTAAGCTTTAACAGTTATAACTATGAATTATACAAACATCCTGAAACGGGTGAGGTGCTTGGATTTTATGCTGATCAGAAAACAAGAAAAAATGTAACACAGAATCTTGTTGGATTGGGACTTGGAGCGGGAATATCTCACCCAATGACGGATGATGTTGATTTGACAATTACATTCAAATTGAACAACGTCCTTAATGCTAACAACTGGCTGTTTAATTATGAAGGAACATATACAATGCTGCTGGCGGGATTAAATTTCAACATATAAAAAGCTTTTATAATAAAGCTATTGTATTTTTAGACTGCTGATTGAAAATAATAAACAATTTAAAACTGAGGGAATATGAATTTTAAAGCCCTTTCTCTTTTCGCATTTATCGTGGTCGTCCTTAATAATTATCTGGCCGGTCAGATTGACACCAACCGCATTGTAATAATGCCTTTCATTAACCGCTCTATTGATAATGTTACAATCAAAAGCGCTGAGGCTATACTTAAACAGGAGCTTTCCAAATTAACACAGTGTGAAATATTAATCGGCAGTAAACCAAACGGAGTTGCCAATGATTCTTTATGCGAAAATATTGACTGCATTGTGAAATATGGAGAGAGTCAGAATGCAGGCAAAGTATTAACCTGTAATTTTCTTATACTTGGTCAAAAAATAATTATTCAGTACTCTCTTGTTGACGTAATTCATAAAAAAATTAAAATAAGCGATAGTATGAACTCCGCAACACTTGAAGAACTTGATGTAATAATGAAACGTATTGCGTTAAGCACAATGAAGAATGAATCGGCCGATGCATCGGCAGTGGTTGGAGCTATAACAGAATCTGAAACAAAAGAACGTGCCCGCAGAAGCGGTGGGAATTTTTACGGAATATCATTCGGGTATTTTTTCCCCGGCAACGAATTTAAAAATACGGAAAGAACATTCACACTTGATTTTAAATTTGGTTCCGAGCTTGAAAACATGGATTACGGATTACAATTGTTTGCAAGGAACGGATTTGGCGTAAATGTATTTTCTTCTTATTTATTCTCACAGAAAGATGTTTGTCCTTATATAGGTGGCGGTGCAGGCTTTCACTGGCTTACGGATATGAACAATAACCGCTATAATTATAGTGTGGGTGGTTATACCAATGATAACAGGAAAGAAGACGGCTTTGAACTTGTTATTAATTCCGGTATAAGATTTTTTCATACTTATAATTTCAGGATAACGGTTAACCTGTCCTATGCGCATACATTTAATGATTACGATTGCAACAGCTATGTTCTAACGGTTGGATTCCTGCGATGAGATATTAACAACATTAAGGTCGGCAGATGATTTAAGCGAATTAAAGCATGCTATAACTTATTTGTTTCAGCAGGACGCAGGATTTTATCTTTTACAATGGTTTTAATAATGAATATAAATCAGGTTTTAGTTGCGTTTTTTAGTTTAAAAGAATTGAAGGCTTTTCATAAAATCATTGTGGAAAAATTATAATAGGTAGTCTTTTCATGGCAAGTACATTTATAGAATTTGGAAATAAAAACCTTTATATGCCTTCATGGGGTAATGATGATTAAAAGCAACAATGTTTATTTTATTCTTTAACATTCGGTGAGGGTTCTAAACTTGTTCGGATGTTCTTAAACTCTGAAATATTAAATTCATTTGAATGCGAAAGGCTTTTGTCAATTATGGAATCAACATAGTTGAAATTCTGTAATATAAGGCTGCTGCCGGCAAGATTTTTTACTTCCTTAAGTTCATTAATTGTAATAAAGGGCTTCAAAATTGTAATTCGGAATTGCTTGTTTATTCTTGAAGCATTAATAATTCTTATGGAATCTTTAATACGATTTAGATTTGTTACTACACCGGAGATTAAATTATATTTTTCAGGTGTGCTTTTTACATCCAGTGCTACAAAGTCTAATAACTGATTATTGATTAGTAATTCCAGGATTTCAGGATTTGTTCCATTCGTATCCAGCTTAATTTTGTAACCAATTGCTTTTATTTTTTCAAGGAACAGAGGTAAATCATTATGAATAGTTGGTTCGCCGCCGGTAACAGTAACATAATTTATTTTTCCAATTCTTGATTTAAGAAATTGCAAAACATTTTCTTCCGCAATTTCCTGCGAATAATTTTCCGGCAGTACAAGATGCGAATTATGGCAATATATGCAGCGCATATTGCAGCCCCGTGTAAAGATTACTGAGCAAACTTTTCCCGGGTAATCAATAAGGGAAACTTTTTGCAAGCCTCCAATAATCATGTTGTAAAGTATTTCCGCATTTCAAATTCTGCCTGCTTGCCTTTATTCCACTGCTGGACAGGACGAAGATAACCAACAACTCTTGAATAAACCTCGCACTCACTTTTACAGTTAGGGCATTCGGCATGTTCACCGCTTATGTACCCGCAAACCTGGCATACGCTGAATGTAGGCGTAATTGAGAAATACGGTAACCTGTAATTGTGCGCAATAGTTTTAATTAATTCTTTTAAAGAATCTGAATTGTTAATTCTTTCACCAATATAAATATGCTGAACAGTTCCGCCTGTATACTTGGATTGCAGTTCATCCTGCAGATCAAGCATTTCAAATAAATCATCTGTATAGTTAACTGGAAGCTGGGATGAGTTTGTGTAAAACGGTGAATTGTTCTCAGCGTAAGTTGATTCGTTGGCGCAAATAATACCGGGATAATGTTTCTTATCTGCCAAAGCCAAACGGTAAGATGTGCCTTCTGCAGGAGTAGCTTCAAGATTATAAATGTTACCGGTTTCTTCCTGGAATTTAACAAGTTTGCTTCTCATAAAATCCATTACGCGGTTAGAAAATTCAAGTCCGCTTTCAGAGCCAATATTTTCTCCAAGCAGATTAATGCATGCCTCGTTCATTCCTACAAGTCCAATTGTAGAAAAGTGATTTTTCCAGTATTCATTAAAGCGCTTCTTAACATCGCGCAGGTAAAATTTCATATAAGGATAAAGATTTTTATCCATAAAACTTTCAAGCACTTTTCTTTTTAATTCCAGGCTTTTATGTGCAGTATCCATAAGTTTACCAAGGCGCTGGAAAAATTCCGTTTCATCTTTGGCTAAATAACCAAGCCTTGGAAGGTTAATTGTAACCACGCCAATTGAACCTGTAAGCGGTGAAGCGCCAAAAAGTCCGCCCCCTTTTTTGTTTAATGCGCGGTTATCAATTCTTAAACGGCAGCACATACTGCGCGCGTCTTCCGGTTTCATATCGGAATTAATAAAATTTGCAAAGTAAGGGATACCGTACTTTGCGGTTATTTCCCAAAGGATGCCGAGCATCGGATTGTTCCAGTCAAAATCATCTGAAATATTATAAGTTGGAATGGGGAAAGTGAACACGCGTCCTTTTGCGTCACCTTCTTTCATTACTTCAAGAAAAGCTTTGTTAAAAATATCCATCTCTTCCTGGAAGCCCGCATAAGTTTCGTTTTGCATTTCTCCGCCAATAATAACGGCTTTATCTGCATAATAAGAAGGAACAGTAAGATCAAGAGTAATGTTTGTAAACGGAGTCTGGAAACCAACCCTTGTAGGAATATTTACATTGAATAAAAATTCCTGCATTGCCTGTTTAACTTCTTTATAGGAAAGATTATCATAACGGATAAACGGGGCTAACAAAGTATCAAAGTTGGAGAATGCCTGTGCGCCGGCTGCTTCACCCTGCAATGTATAAAAGAAATTTACTACCTGCCCAAGAACCGCCCTGAAATGTTTTGCCGGTTTGGATTCAATTTTTCCCGTTGCTCCCTGGAAACCGTTTAAGAGAAGATCATACAAATCCCAGCCAACGCAATAAACGCTTAGCAACCCAAGATCGTGAATGTGAAAATCTCCGGATTGATGAGCGTTCCTGATATATTCAGGATAAATTTTGTTAAGCCAGTAAATCTTGCTTACTTCGGAAGAGATATAATTGTTTAATCCCTGCAGTGAGTAACTCATGTTACTGTTTTCATTAACCTGCCAGTCGGCTTTATCAAGGTAGCCATCCATAAGATCAACCTGCGATTTAAGGGAAAACTCGCGCAGCTTGTTGTGTTGATCTCTATAAATAATAAAAGCCTTTGCGGTTTTTCTAAAAGTGGAATTAAGCAGAATTTCTTCAACACAATCCTGAATGTTTTCTACAGTAGGAATTGTTTTTATATACAATTGTTGAATAAGGTTTACAGTTTTAAGGCAAAGCATTCGTGCAATGTCGTTGCCGAATTCTCCTGTTGATTCTCCTGCTTTTTTAATTACGTTAAATATTTTCTCAACGTCAAAACTTTCTGTGTTGCCGTTTCTTTTTACAAGTTCTTTAATAGAAAAAACTACTTCATTCATCAAACCTCCCGTTCAATAAAAGAATATATATTAAAATCATATTTGTTAATTGTTCTCAACTAAAAGTATAAATCTGTTTTGCGTTTCAATAAAACACTCCGAATATCAGCTTGTTAGTAAAGTTAAAGTGCATAATCACCAAACCGTTATTGTCCTAACAGGCTGATTAGGATTCATGTAAAAACCTTGCTGCTGTAAAATTGTTCTTAAGCATACGCAATAACCTCTGTTTTTAGTTGAACAAATAATAATGGTTTCGGTATGCTTTCGAGAAAAAATATTTGTGAAGTATTTTATTGAAAGGCAGAACGAAAAATCTTCTTTCAACTTCAGCTTCAGTTCCCGAAAGCTTAATTATAAATTTATTAGGCAGGTCTCCTGGCTTGTTCAATCTTTAACGCCTTCCCATCTTAACCTCTGACAGTGGCGCAATGCTAAAGAATTTTTAGAACTTACAGTTGCGGGTACAGCTCCGGAATTTCCACTTAATAAAAAAACAGAAAGATCACCGGATTCCCTTTTGATTAATATAAACCTAATAATTTCTACGTGTGAAAATAAATAAAAATGAGTAGCGAACAAAATTATTTTTCTTTAATTATTACATCAAAATTTTTTGTTACTTCTTTTAGCGAAAGAATGGAAAAACTATTATACCTACTGTTGCTTTTTTACCGGAAATTATTATGAAATAACTTAAGTCGCTTTTAGTTTAATTACTGTTAAGGTATTTTTAAGCGGGGGAAAAATATAACTTTACATTTGTATTGTTAATAAAAATGGAGATCAGAATGAATAATTGCGTTAACCATCCGGATAAAAAAGCAATCTCTGTTTGTCATAACTGTGGCAAGGAATATTGCGCCGAATGTCTTACCGAAGGTGAAGAATATTATTATTGTAAAAGACCGGAATGCCAGGCGGTTCTTAAAAAAGAAATTGTAACAGAACTGCCATTGGAGGTTACATGTCCTGCCTGTTCAGCCTTAATTGAGCTTTCCGATGAAGAAAGGCAGGCAAAAAGTTTTCATTGCGGTAGCTGTGAGGCTTTCATAGATTTCAATTATGATCCGCCCAAAATACATAATGCTGAATCGTACGAGGAAGTATTCTCTTCCTTAAACCTTGGTGATATTGCAATAATAAAATCAATTTTTGAAGATGCCAAAATTGACTACCAGGTTTTCGGCGAGAATTTTTTACTTACAGATCCCTTAATACAACCGGCAAGAATTGTTGTAACTGAGTCTCAGTTAGAAGAAGCAAAAAATTTATTAAAAGATTTTGAACCGAATATCTTCGGCATATCAAGAAAAAATGAAACAGAGGATGATAACGAATAAAAAGATTTTATATTTTGCATATAGTTTTTTTATTTGCTTTAAAATATTTTAAATACGTTTGATTTGTCTTATGTGATTATGCATTAGACTTCAATAATCGGTTTTGGAATTGGATGTCACTTTACGGAACAAAATAATTCCCTAAAGGAAATTTTTGACCAAATATTTCTTGTAATTCCGTAAGTGATTTTTATATATCTATTCTGTAAAGAAAATTTTTGGAGGTTCTTATGATAGACAGAAGAAGTTTTTTAAAGAGTACATTTATTGCCGCTGCAGGTTTGGCTATTCCTTTAAACACTTTTCCAAAACAATCCATTAGAAATTTAAAAACATCAAAGGGATTAGATTTATTAACCGTGAAAGGAAAAGTGACCTCCAAGGGTCAGCCGGTTAAAGGTGCTATTATCTCAGACGGCTTTTCCTGTGTGGCAACAGATATCAAAGGACAATACGAAATTACGACAAACAGAAATAATAGTTTTATCTTTTTGTCTGTTCCGGCTGGTTATAAAATTCCTGTGGGCCAGGATAATCTGCCTGACATTTATCATAGTATAAATACACTAATGGAGAACAAAGCTCTGAATTTTGATTTGGAGCCTGACAATAACTCATCGAAGCATACAATATTTTTAATGGCAGATCCACAGGTAATTGATGAGGCAGATCTGCAAAGGTTTATAAATGAAACTATTGTTGACGTTAATAACTTTATCTCATCTGAAAAGATTGAAAACTCCTTTGCGGTTTCCTGCGGTGATATAGTATTTGACAGGCCGAACCTGTTCGATGGATATAAAGCAGGTATAACTAAACTGCATACTGCTTCTTTTACTGTCCCCGGCAATCATGATATAGACAGGACCGCAAATACTGATGACTATTCAACGGAAACATTCAAAAAACATTTTGGTCCGAACTATTATTCTTTTAACAAGGGAGAATTCCATTATATCGTTCTTGATGATGTATTCTGGTTTGGTTCAAACTATATGGGTTATATAGATCAGGAACAACTGGACTGGCTTAGCAATGATCTTAGCTTTATTCCCAAAGAAAAAATTGTTATGCTTTTTATGCACATTCCTCCTTTTAATAGTGCTTATAAAAGATCAGGGGATAAACAACCGGGTATAAGAGATTTTGTTAACAATAAAGAAGCTTTGTATGAAATCATAAAAGGTTATAAGTCGTATATAATAACCGGACATATGCACGAAACTGAATTTGTTAAAGATGGTGAAAATGAAATCCATGTCTGCGGAGCCGCCTGTGGAGCATGGTGGACTGATAATATTTGCGGTGATGGTACTCCTAATGGTTATATGGTTTATACTGCGGACGGAAACAAACTTACCTGGCAATATAAAGCAACAGGTAAACCATTTGATTACCAGTTAAAAATATATGATCAGAGAAATACGGATAAGAAAAGAATTCTTGCAAACATATGGGCTGCAAATGAAAACTGGAAAATTAATCTTTATGCGGATGGTAAAATGTTAGGTGAGATGAAATCTGTTTTGGATAAAGACCCGCTTGCTTCCGAAAAATTTGATGGTGCCGAGTTGCCAAAGAAACATAAATGGGTAGATTCATACCCGACTTATCATATGTATGAGTTTAAAACCGATGTTGCCGCAAAAGAAATTACTGTTGAAGCTGTAACTGATCAGGGTAAAACATTTAAAGAAACGATACGCTAATTAAGTATTTGTATTCCAAATTAAAAGGATTAAGAAATATGCATTATCTTTTGTTTTATGATACTGCCGATAATTATCTTGAACGCAGGGGGGAGTTCCGTGGTGAACATTTGAAACTTGCCTGGGAAGCGTATGACAATGGTGAAATGATTTTAGCCGGCGCTTTTGCAAATCCTGTTGATGGTGCACTGCTTTTATTTAACGGCAATTCACCCGAAGTTGCGGAGAAATTTGTTAAACAGGATCCATATGTTAAAAATGGTCTGATAAAGAATTGGTACATCCGCGAGTGGACGACAGTTGTTGGAGAAGCCGCAACCGCACCAATTCGTCCGGGTAATTAAACCAAAAATAAAACAGATTACTTTTTCTTATCTAAATTAAATTGGAATTGAAATGAAGCAATGTCTTTTACTTGTCGACATCCAGAACGATTATTTCAAAAGCGGAAAAATGGAATTGATTGGGATGGAAGAAGCCGCTTTGAATGCTAAAAGATTATTACAAAAGTTCAGAGAAAATAATAAGCCGGTTGTTCACATAAAGCATATTGCAACACGCCCCGGCGCGACTTTTTTCCTTCCGAGGACCGAAGGATCCGAGATTAATGAAATAGTCAGTCCGTTGGAAAATGAGAATGTAATTGAAAAACATTTTCCCAACAGTTTCAGGGAAACTTCTTTACTGCAGGTTTTAAAAGAAAAGGAGATTGATGAACTGATAATTTGCGGAGCCATGAGTCATATGTGTATTGATACAACTACAAGAGCAGCTTTTGATTTTGGCTTTAAGTGTACCGTTATTAAAGATGCCTGCGCCACAAGAAATTTAACAATTGATAATGAAACTGTTGAAGCAAACAAAGTGCATAATGCTTTTATGGCAGCATTAAAAGGGACATTTGCAGAAGTAAAGAATACCGGAGCTGTACTTTGATGTATAAAGCCCACTGTAGCAGGATCACCCGAAAGCTGAGAAGATGGAAAATGTAAGATGTAAGATGGAAAATGTCCGTCGGATTTATAAGCCTCTGGCTTAGACGGATCAGCCTTTGGCTGAGAAAATGGTAAATGTATAATGGTAAATGGAAGATGGGAAATGAAATTATAATGAGAATTCTTTAATCAAACATCAAGAATCCAGCATCATTCAAAAATAATATAGGAGCATTAAGTGAACTTTAATTTTCATGAATTTAATAATGTTAAGATCGCAGAAGTAATTTCTGATGAGATTGTTTTAAATAATGTACAGGATTCGCTTGACCTGATGGCAAATGCAGATTACCAGGGTGCAAGAAAAATTATTCTTCACGAAAAAAATATTAATCCTACTTTCTTCAAGTTAAGCACTGGTTTGGCGGGAGAAATTCTTCAGAAATATGTTAACTACAAAATGAAGCTTGCAATCGTTGGGGATTTTTCAAAATATCAAAGTAATAGTTTTAATGCATTCTTAATTGAATGCAACAGGGGAAATCAATTCTTTTTTGTTGATACAGTTGAGAAAGCAACAGAACTTTTAACTGAAAAGAAAGAATTATTGCAGAGGTAAAATAATTCTGCATGATCATTTAAGAATTTTTAAAAAGGAATTTAAATGAACGAAAGAAAACCTGTTCCGTTTGATAAAACACATTTTGAATCTTTAGCAAAAAATGGCAATAACCAGAATGCTAAGGATAAATTTACTTTTATTTATGAAAGTAATTTCTGGGCGGGTGATTCATCTGTATCCGGTGAAGGTTCTGATGATCTTCAGACTGCACAGATCAAAATACATCTTCCCAAACTGCTTGAACAATACAACATCAAAACTATGCTTGATCTTCCCTGTGGTGATTTTAACTGGATGAAAGATGTTGACCTTAATCTTGATAAGTATATCGGTGGAGATATTGTTGAGGAAATAGTTGAATTGAATAACCAAAAATATTCGAATTCTGATAGAGAATTTAGGGTACTTAATTTAATTGAAGACAAACTTCCCGCAACCGACATGATTTTCTGCCGGGATTGCCTTGTTCATCTTTCATTCGAGGATATATTTAAATCAATTGCGAATATTAAAAAGTGCGGGATAAAATATTTAATGACTACCACCTTTCCCGAATGCCAGGAGAATAAAAATATTACCACCGGTGACTGGCGAATAATTAATCTTGAGCTTTCACCGTTCAATTTTCCTAAGCCGTTATATCTTCTGAATGAAAACTGTACCGAAGGTGAAGGAACTTACAAGGATAAAAGTCTTGGCCTGTGGGAATTATAGAATGAAATAATTGTGAAATGATTTTAAGGAATTCTTTTCTTCGCCTCTTTATTAAATTAATATTAACTTTGCAGGCAAATGAATTTATTCATAGGAAAAATTATTAATTAAATCTTACTTTGCACAATGGCAGATAATTCTCACTTAACATCAAATCGTATCTATAAATTGGAAGGGGCATCAAATTTTAGAGATGTTGGAGGCATTTATAACAAAGACGGAAGAGAATTAAAAGCCGGTTTGCTATACCGTTCAGCAGAACTTTCCGGAATTACAAGTGATGATCTTAATCAATTAAAAAGACTGAATGTTAAAACAATAATTGATTTACGCACAGTTGCCGAAAGGCAGTCAAAACTTATTCCCACTAATCACAACCCGGGTTTTAAAATTATTAACATTCCTATCTCAGACCGTGACAAGGAGATGACTCAGAAAGAATTTTTCCGGTTCCTTATAAGTAAAGGAAAAGATTACGACTTTGGCGAATACCTGCACGAAATATATTTTAAAATTGCATTTGAAAAACAGGAAGCAGTAAATAAAGCTTTTGGTCTTTTCTCGGATGAAGATAACCTTCCGGCTGTTATACATTGTACTGCCGGTAAAGACAGGACTGGTTTTATCTCGGCGCTTTTTCAGTTGATGCTGAATGTTGAAACTAATAATGTATTGCAGGATTATCTTCTTTCAAATGAGTTGCTGGAAAAGCAGGCAAACAGATTAATAAGACAGGTCCGCCTGATGAGTTTATTCAGGATTTCTGCAAAACAGCTAAAACCACTGATGGAGGCGAAAAGTATTTATCTGACAGATGTACTTGATGAGATTCATCGCAGGCACTCAACAATTGAAGAATACCTTGTTGAAGGTTGCAAAATAGATAGGTTAAAATTAAAATCCCTTGAATCAATTTTTCTCGGGACAAATTAATTAAAAAATAAGTCAATTTATCCTGCCGTAATACAACAGGATAAATTAACTCTCTCATTCTATGTTAAAAATGTTGATAGTTATTATCTTCTGTTTCCACCGAAAGAGGATCTGTTAAAGCCGCCGCCGCCGCCAGGTCTGCGGTTTTGTCCGCCGCCGCGTCTGTCATCAGTCTTTGGCCGGGCTTCATTAACAGTAATTTTCTGTCCTTTAAGATCTGCTGTATTTAATTCTTTAATTGCGGTTTGAGCTTCATTCTTGTTTACCATTTCAACAAAACCAAAACCTTTTGAAGTACCGGAAAAAATATCACGGATAACTTTTGAGCTTTTAACCTGACCGAATGTTGAAAATAATTTTTCCAGATCTGCCTCTGTAGCTTCTTTGGATAAGTTGCCAACGAAAATGTTCATTTGATTTTCCTTTATTTAATTTGTTATGAAAAAAAATTTTTTTGAGGCTAATTATTTTATTGGATTAGGATATTAGTAACAACAATAAAGGAAGAATGATTGAAAATTATTGAAGTACACGCTTATTCAATTATAATTTAGCTGTTCATTTAATTTAATTAAACCGCCGGTGGCAAGTACGGGTATCGGTTTGAAGTAAATTTCAATCTCAATTTATGATTTTAAAGTAAAATTGACAACATAATAATTCCGGGTGTAAAGTTTTTCTTTACATCCGGAACTATCGTTATTTTTTTCTTGAATATTTAATTTCCAGCGATTTAGATTCTTTCCCGTCTTGTTCGTTGTACATTTCAGTAATAGAATTGTCTTTGTCTATTATTTTAATCGTTTGACGGATTTTGACCTCCTTACCCAATGGATCCGTAGTAGTACCATTATAATTTAATGTTTTGGATGCTTCGTCATAGGTTCCTTCAAGATACATAATCCCGGTTCCCATATTATCAACCCAAGTTGCAAAAAATACTTTTCTTGCATTATCATAACCATCAATACCAAGTCCGTTCATCGTCATTCCCATAAAATTTCCTGTGAATTTGGTTTGAAAATATCTTCCTTCAAGTATTGATTCGGTAACAGAGGTCCCTTCGGATTTCATTGGCGGTTGAGAAGGATCCATCCAGGATGAGATTTCACAATTCCATTCACCAACATTATTTGCAAGAATCTTATGCATCTCGCCGGGAGTCATGTAATCCTGCCAGGCTTTCATCATATCCTGATCCTGGGCTAATACGGAAACTGAAGAAGCAAGAGAAATAAACAGAATAAAAATTCCCAGAAATTTTTTCATAATACCTCCGCTAAAATAAAATGAATTTTATGACTAATTGAATGCTGTATTATATTAAAAGAATAAAATCAATTAATCAATGAAAATTTCATTTATGTCGTTTAAAACTTTAGTGCCGCATTTCAGTAGTGTATTCCTGCACTGGTGCCCGTTTGCAATAAGAATACAATCAGCCCCGATTTCTTTTGCAACATCATAGTCGTGAACAGTATCCCCTATTAGAACGGCTTCTTCTTCCTTAAGCTCAAGTCTGCGGATTAAATTCAAACCGAGTTCAACTTTACTTGTAGCATAAATATGATCAAGTCCAACAAGGTGAGAGAAATAAGGAGTTAAATTATAATGCTCAACAATTTCCACGAGTGTGTGCTGGGAATATGCCGAAAGTATGGACTGACCTTTTCCCAATTTGGAAATTTTTTCAAGGATATCTCTTGCCCCCGGGTGAAGAGTCGATTCTGACTTTCTTGCCTCGTACTCATCCATCCATTCCTTACCGACCTTTTCAAATGATTCAACAGAAAAATCAAATCCTACTTTTGCATAATAATCGCTTACCGGAAAAGTAAATATGTTTTTATAATCATCAATGGTTAATTGGTTTATATTGCGCTTCCTTAATAATCCGTTCATAATGTTTACGCAAAGTTCTACATCATTAAATAAGGTGCCATTCCAATCCCAGATTATGTGTTTATAATTCTTAATCATATTAAATTATTTTGTTAGTGTGCATTAATGATTTATTTTAATTTAAACTTAATTGCGGACGAGTTGAAAATCAATCGGCATAAAAATTTACCTAAGAATAATTTTACCAAAGATAAAAAGCAAAATTATTTATATTTTGAAACTACTGTTTTACAAAATAACCGAGAATTAAATGAACAAGACGTTGATTACTTTATTTTTCTTATTGGTTACATTAACCATCACAGGGCAGAATTATAAAAAGGTGAAATATTATTTTAATGATTCAAATGATCTGAAAAGGATTAGTTTACTTGGAGTAGCTGTTGATGACGGAAAAATTGATGTAAAGGAAAAATCCCTTACAGTGTTTATTAGTGATGATGAGTTTAGAAAATTGTCTCAGCTTAATTTACAAAGTGAGATCATTATTGATGACTGGTACAAAGAGTATAAAAAACTATCCGCACAGGATTTTGTAGATGAAAACCTCGTCCTGCAAAAAAGCCGGGAGATTTATGGTGTTAAAAGTTTTGGCTATGGCTCAATGGGCGGGTTTTACACGTTGCAGGAAATACTGAACAAGCTTGATACAATGTTTTTAAATTATCCCGACATAATTACACAAAAATTCCAGATTGGAACTACCGTAGAGAACAGACCCATTTATGCAATAAAGATTTCTGATAACCCGAATGTAAACGAAGAAGAACCGGAAGTTTTTTTTAGTGCATTAACACACGCAAGAGAACCGGAGGGTATGATGGTTGTAATGTACTATTTGTACTACCTGCTTGAAAATTACGGAACAGATCCCGAAGTAACTTATCTTGTAAATAACCGGCATATCTATTTTGTGCCTGTAGTTAATCCTGACGGATATGAGTATAACAGGATTACAAATCCTTCCGGCGGAGGTATGTATCGTAAAAACAAGAGAAGTCCTAATGGTATTGATTTGAATAGAAATTTCGGTTATAAGTGGGGATATGATAATTCGGGTTCAAGTAATGATCCTGCAGATGAAACTTACAGAGGAGCATCTGCTTTTTCAGAACCTGAAACTCAGGCCATAAGAGATTTTTGCCTTGCACATAATTTTAAAACCGCACTTAATTATCACACGTATGGCAACTTATTAATTTTCCCATGGGGATATGTCAATCAGGAAACAGAAGACTCATCTTACTTTAGAGAATTCGCAGGTGATATGACTAAATTTAATAATTATACCTGGGGAACAAGCGGCGGAGTTCTTTATAATACAAACGGAGATTCAGATGACTGGATGTACGGTGAACAAACAGCTAAGTCAAAAATTTTATCTATGACACCGGAAGTTGGCTCAACAGGTTTCTGGCCGGTCAAATCTCTTATTTTTCCGTTGGCTGAAGAAAATTTAAAACCAAATCTATATTTAACATGGGTTGCAGGCGGATATGTTTCTTTAAAATCATATTCTCTCAGTCAGCAATATTTTAATCCTGGAGATGAAGCACAGTTAACGGTAAAAATAAAAAATAAAGGTCTGGCAAATTCAGATAATATCTCAGTTCAGTTAAAAGCGCTTTCACAGGATGTGTACGCAACCAACACTGTACAGAATATTAATCAAATTGGTTCAGGTGAAGAATTTAGTTTAGAGACTCCTTTTAGTTTTTCAATTTCACAGAATATCTCATCTGTTAAAAAAGTAAACTTGCTTTTAGCAGTTTATAACGGTTCAGTTACAATGGCAGAAGATACAATAAGTTTCACCATCGGAACTCCACAGTATTTCTTTAATGATACGACTGATAACCTTACAACTTTATGGAATGTAAATACCTGGTCTGCTACAACTTCTGTATATTATTCGGCGCCAAATTGTTATACGGATAGTAAGAATGGGTTATATGCAAACAATGCTAACAATTCAATTACCATAAAGAATGAAGTTGACCTTAACCAGGCTCATAACCCCACGCTAAGTTTTTATACGAAATATGATATTGAATCCCAGTGGGATTACGGACAGGTTAAATTCTCAACAAATAATGGTTCAAGTTGGTTTAGTTTACCAGGTAAATATAACCATTTGGGTACCGGTTCATTTCAGCCAAACAACGAATATCTTTACGACGGAAAGAAAGATGAATGGGTTAGAGAAGAAATTGATCTTTCTTCCTTAGCAGGTAAAAAGATTAAAATGCGATTTGAATTTCATTCTGATTCGTACGAGCAGAGAGACGGCTGGTATGTTGATGATATCGAAATTTACCAGTATATGATTCTTCCTGTTGAATTGTCATCTTTTACAGCAGCAGCAAGTGAAAATTCAGTTCTGCTAAATTGGTCTACAGCAACTGAAATTAATAACCAGGGATTTTTTATCCAGAGGTCATCTGATAAACTTAACTGGAACAACCTCCAGTTCATAAACGGAAAAGGTACCACAAGTAATTATTCTGATTATCAATATGTGGATAGATCTCCGTTAAATGGAAAATCGTATTACAGGTTAATACAACAGGATTTGGATGGAACACAAAAAATTCTCAAATCAATTGAAGTAAACTTTACGGTAAAAATAAAATTTTCACTTGAACAAAATTACCCGAATCCTTTTAACCCGGTTACGGTTATAAAATACTCGGTACCTAACAGCAATTCTGAAAATGGAATGAAAGTGCAGCTTAAGGTATATGATCTGCTTGGAAATGAAGTTGCTGTTTTAGTTAATGGATTTAATCAACCAGGAAATTACAGTGTTAAATTTAGTGCTCAGCAATTACCTTCGGGCATCTACATATATCAGTTGAAAGCCGGGGAATTTTTAACATCAAGAAAAATGACAGTAGTAAAATAATTAACTGGTATAAAATTTAAAGAGTAATTTTAACTAAGTTGGAATCGGGAAGAATAACCCGGTACCGACTTAGTCCTATTTTTCTTTTAAGGAGTGAAATAACGGTTATTTTAAGAGAATTTGCCGGTTAAGGGCTTAAAGTATAAATCCCTTGCTTATTCAGATATTATTGCTTAGCTTTGAAACGTGAATTCGCCCCTTAGAGGGCGTTTTTTATTACTATGAATATATTACTTAAAAACATAACCGAATTTGCCGACCGGATAACCCAAGATTTGGACCTGCTTCTTATTGACGTTATAATTCGTGGAGATGAAAGAAACAGAGTCATTGAGATATTTATTGATGGTGAAATAGGTATATCGGCTGAGACTTGTGCGGAAGTTAGCAATAAGATAAAAGAAATGATAGATGAACAGAATCTGGTTAAAGGCAAATACCGGCTTGAAGTGTCTTCACCTGGCATAGACAGATCCCTTAAATTCCTGAAACAATACCCCAAGCATATTAAAAGAAAATTTGAAGTTGTTTATCTGGAAGGTGAATCGACAGTTAAACTTATGGCAAACCTGTTGAAAGTGGACGGAGAAGATCTTTTCTTTTTCGACGGGAAAAAAGAATTGGCAATAAATTTCAACAAAATAAAGTCAGCTAAAGTACAAATCAGTTTTTGAACTGGAGGATAGAATATGAACAGTGAAATAGTAGAATCGTTTTCCGCGATGGTTAGAGAAAAGAGCATCGACAAGGATGTTCTTGCCGGAATTATCGAGGAAATATTTGGTATAATGGTAAAGAAAAAATATGGACTTGAAGCAAAGCATGAAGTTGTTGTTAATATGGATAAGGGTGATATAGAAATATTTCTTGAAAAACAGATTGTTGATACGGTTGTTGATCCTAATACCGAAATTGGTATTGACGAACTTAATAAACGCGGGAATGATGAAGAACTTGAAGTTGGCGAAGCTTTTGTTGAAAAACTTGAACTGAACTCATTTGGTAGAAGACTGATTAACCTTGCAAGGCAAAGCCTTAACCAGAAGATAAGAGAAATTGAAAAAGATGTTGTATATAACGAGTACAGTGATATGCTCGGTGAAATTGTTGTTGGCGATATTTACCAGGTTAGAAAGAATGATATCTTAGTTAACCATAACAAGAATGAACTAATCCTTCCGCGTAATGAACAGATACCAAGAGAAAAATACAGGAAAGGTGAAACAGTTAGAGCAATTGTTAAAGAAGTTAAGAAAACTCCTAACGGACCGGTTATAATAATTTCACGTGCAGATAATCTTTTCCTCCAGAGATTATTTGAAATTGAAATTCCTGAAATCTACGACGGAGTTATTGAAATAAAGAGCATTGCAAGAGAACCCGGTGAAAGAGCTAAAGTTGCTGTTGAATCCCAGGATACAAGAATTGATGCCGTGGGCGCATGCGTTGGAATGAAAGGCGTTCGTATTCACGCAATTGTTAGAGAACTTAATAATGAAAACATAGATGTAATTAATTACTCGGCAGAACCGGAAGTTTATATTTTGCGGTCGTTGGCTCCCGCAAAGCTTAAATCTATTTCAATTGATAAAAAGAATAAAAAAGCAACCATAGTTGCAGATAGTGATCAGGTTTCTATTATTGTTGGAAGAGGTGGAGTTAATATTCGCCTTGCCATTAAACTTACCGGTTATGAAATTGATGTTATAAGAGAAGAAAAAGCTTACGAGGATTACGAAGAAGATATTGAACTGGTTGATCTTAAAGAAGAACTTGGTGATGATGTTGTTGAAATACTTATTAATCATCGTTTCGATACGGCAATTGAAGTTCTTACTGCAACACCGGAGAAACTAAAGGAAATTACAGAACTTAGTGAAGAAAAATTAACTGAAGTAATTGATATAATTAAAAACCAGTTCGAAGAAGAAGAATAATTAATTACAGATTTACAATTACAGTAACTCTTTTTGTTGTAATTGAAAATCTGAAAGCTAAAGGAAAGATATGTCCGAAGACCTAAAATCAAAAAAACTGAGAATCTACAAATTTGCATCGGAATTTAATCTGTCCGCAGATTCTTTAGTTGAATTCCTACAGAAAAAAGGTTACGACGTTAAATCTCATATGTCCGCTCTTACAGATGAAATGATCGCTGATGTTCAGAATCATTTTAAGAAGGATATTGAAAAAGCTGAGAAACACTATCGTAAAATTTCGGAATTCCAGAAGAAAAGAACTGAAAGAGCTGAACACGAAAAGAAAGATGAAGTTGCGGCAGAAGAAGCTCCTGTTATTACAGAACCCACTGCTGATGTTGAAGAACCTGTAGTTGAAGAAGTGATTGAGGAAGTTCAACAGGTTGAGGAACAAGCTCCGGTTGAAGAAGTTGTTGTTGAAGAAAAAGTTGTTGAAGCCGAGCCAGAAATTGAAGTAGTCCTTCCGGTTGTCGAGGAAGTTCCTGTACAAGAAATTGTTGTAGAACAGGAAAAACCTGAAGTAGTAGTCTTCCAGACTAAATCCGAGAAAGAAGTAAAACAGCGCAAAGGTCTTACAATAATCGGTAAGATTGATCTTGGCAAGGATACTAAAAAGGAAAAAGCAAAAGCTCCTGCTGAAAAACCAGTCAAAGAAGCTGCACCGGAAAAAACTAAAGCAGCAGAAGAACGAGTAACTGAAAAAGCAACTGTTTCTAAAGAAGAAGCTGACCAGGAAGCCGCTAAAAAGAAAAAGAAAAAACCCAAAGCTAAGAAGAAAGTAAAAACAGAAACCGTTGAAGACCCGGCAACTGCGGTAAAAAAGAAAAAATTTAAACGTATAGAAGTCGATTCAAAAGAAGTTGAAGAAGCAATAAAAAGGACGATGCTTAGCATTGAAGATTCGGCCGTTGCCGAGCGCGCTTCAACAAGAAAGAGGAAGAAGAAAGAAAAACTTGAAATACAGGAGAAGAAATTAGAGGAACAGCTTGCAGAACAATCAAAGATTAAAGTAACTGAATACATCCAGGTTAATGAACTGGCAAATTTAATGCACGTTTCTGTAAGCGAAGTAATTCAAAAATGTATTGGTCTTGGTTTAATGGTTTCAATAAATCAACGTCTTGATCTGGAAACAATTACACTTGTTGCCGATGAATTCGGTTTTGAAGTTGAATCCCAGGAAGAATATTCATCCGATGAACTTGCAGATATTCCTGATGAAGGATCGACATTAAAATTCCGTCCGCCGGTTGTAACCATTATGGGTCACGTTGATCATGGAAAAACATCTTTGCTTGACAGGATAAGACAAACAAATGTTGTTGCAGGCGAATCCGGAGGCATAACCCAGCACATTGGTGCATACCAGGTTCAGGTTAACGGAAAATTCATAACATTTTTAGATACTCCCGGTCACGAAGCATTTACAGCAATGCGTGCCCGTGGCGCTAACGCAACAGATATTGTTGTGCTTGTTGTTGCAGCAGATGATGCGGTAATGCCTCAGACAGTTGAAGCAATAAACCATGCACAGGCTGCAAATGTGCCTATTATAATTGCAATAAATAAAATTGATAAACCCGGCAGCAACATTGACAAAATAAGACAACAGCTTGCCGATAGAAATATTCTTGTTGAAGACTGGGGTGGTAAATACCAGTGCGTACAGCTTTCTGCTAAAACAGGCGTTAACATTGATGAATTACTTGAGAAAATTTTGCTTGAAGCTGAAGTGCTTGATCTTAAGGCAAATCCTGACAGGCATGCGCGCGGAACCGTACTTGAAGCCCAGCTTGATAAAGGGCGTGGAATAACGGCAACTGTGCTTGTACAAAAAGGCACATTAAAAATTGGTGATCCGTTTGTTGCAGGGGTTAACCATGGTCGTGTTCGTGCAATGTTTGACGAAAGGAATAATAAAGTTATTGTTGCAACACCTTCCACACCGGTGTTGGTTCTTGGCTTTGAAGGCGCCCCACAGGCAGGAGATACATTTGTGATTGTAGATTCTGAAAGAGCAGCAAGAGAAGTAAGTATTAAGCGCCAGCAGTTGAAACGTGAACAGGACCAGAGACAGATGAGACATATTACTCTTGATGAAATTGCTCATCAGATTAGTATTGGCGGCGTTAAAGAATTGCCGTTGATTGTTAAAGGTGATGTGGACGGTTCTGTAGAAGCGCTGTCTGATTCTTTAATGAAATTATCTACCGAAGAGGTGATTGTTAAAGTTATACACAAAGGTGTTGGTCAGATATCCGAGGGTGACGTTTTATTAGCTACTGCATCCAAAGCCATTATAATCGGATTCCATGTAAGGCCAAATATAAATGCCCGTAAACTTGCAGAATCAGAAAAAGTGGACATAAGACTTTACAACGTAATTTATGATACCATAAATGAAATTAAGTCTGCACTTGAAGGATTATTATCACCGGTTATCTCTGAAGAAATAACTGCTTCTGTTGAAGTAAGAGAAATCTTTAAGGTTCCAAAAGTGGGAACAGTGGCCGGTTGTTATGTGCTTGAAGGAAAGATTCAAAGAATAAATAAAATAAGACTTATCAGGCAGGGCATCGTTACTTTCGAAGGTGATCTTGCTTCTCTTAAACGCTTTAAGGATGATGTTAAAGAAGTTGATGCCGGTTACGAATGCGGTTTAAGCATACATAACTTTAACGATATTAAAATTGGTGATATAGTAGAATCTTATAAATTAATTGAAACGAAAAAGAAATTATCATAATGGCTTCATTCAGAAAAGAAAAAGTTGCCAAGCTGTTAAAAGAAGAAATAAGTTTAATATTTCAGAACAAGCTTAAAGATCCGGCTTTTGGTTTAATAACTATTACAAACGTTACCATTAGCCCAGATCTTAGAATTGCTAAAGTATATTTTTCCGTTTATGAGCGCGGTAAAAGAAAACTTGTTGTTGAAAAAATTGACGAAGTAAAACCGCTGATCCGCAGTGAACTTGCTCACAGAATTCAGCTCCGCTTTACTCCTGAGCTGGAATTCTTTCTTGATGATACGCTTGACTACGTTGAGAAAATTGAAGGACTATTTAAAAAGATACACGAGAATGATAAACCGGCTGAATTGTAATCTTGCTGATGCTGATTTTGAAAAAGGTGAAGTACTGCTTATTGACAAAGAAGTAAAACGTCCCTCTTTCAGTATCATTTATAAATTGCGCAAAGCGATTGGTGTAAAAAAAATAGGGCATGCCGGCACTCTCGATCCGTTCGCTTCCGGATTATTAATTGTGTGCACCGGCAAAAAAACAAAAGAAATTGATTCGTTCCAGGGACTTGAGAAAACTTATACCGGTACAATTACGTTAGGTAAGAAAACCCGGTCGATGGATTCTGAAACTGAAGTGCTGGAATGTAAAAGTCTTGATGGAATTGACGAACAGAAAATTATAGAAGCCAAAGAATCATTCGTTGGCAATATTCTACAATTGCCGCCAATGTACTCGGCGGTTAAACATAAAGGCAAAGCGCTTTACAAGTACGCAAGAAAAGGTGTGGAAATAAAACGCGAACCACGAGAAGTGAAAGTAAACAGTTTTAA
>CAZIDB010000003.1:25917-46839 GCA_964537965.1 uncultured Melioribacter sp.
ATTGAACCAATGAACATATAGATGAAAGTATTTAATAACATAGAACAGATTTCGAAAGACGAAAATACTGTTTTAACAATCGGAACATTTGATGGCTTCCATATCGGTCATCAGGAAATTATTAGTTCAGTTGTAGACAATGCAAGAAAGAATAATAGCAGGAGTTTTATTATAACATTTGAGCCTCATCCGAGAAGCGTAGTATCAAAAGATTATGATGTAAAACTACTTACAACTATAAATGAAAAGCTTGAATTGTTTGAAAAAGCCGGTATTGAAAATGTTCTTATTATAAATTTTACACAGGAATTTTCTAAACTTACTGCTGAAGAATTTGTAAGTGAATACCTTGTAGATAAAATTGGTATCAACAGTATTTTACTTGGACATGACCATAAACTTGGTAAAGACCGAGCGAGCGGTGAAGATAAAATTAAAGAACTTGGCGCAAAGTATAATTTTAATGTTGTACCTGTAAGCGCAGTTCAGATTGATGGTGAAATTATAAGCAGCACTAAAGTAAGAAATGCTCTTTTAAATGATGAACTTGAAAAAGCAAATAAATTTCTTGGAAGAGATTATTCAATTAATGGTAAAGTAGTTGAAGGTGCCAAACGCGGCAGAACGCTTGGCTTTCCAACTGCAAACATTAATCCTGATAGCCCGCATAAAATTATTCCTTCCAACGGAATTTATTTCGTTGAGTGTTTTGTAAGGAAACAGAAATATTTCGGATTATTAAATATCGGTACAAGACCGACATTTGATGACTCTGCAAAAGTGATACTGGAAGTGTATTTGTACGACTTTGCCGGTGATATTTACGGTGAAGATATTTCTGTGATATTGTTGAAAAGGATGAGAGATGAACTGAAATATAATTCTAAGGAAGAGCTTATTACTCAAATGAATATTGATAAACAAAACGGAATTGAATTAATAAAGAATATAACTAACTAATTTCTCCCGGATTCGTCTGGGATTATATTAAAATATAAAGGAGTAACACAATGCCTATTACAAAAGAAGAAAAGCTCGAGTTAATCAAAAAGTTCGGTAAAAGCGAAACAGACAGCGGTACATCCGAAGTTCAGATCGCTATCCTTACAAAAAGAATTAATGATTTAACCGGTCACTTTGCTTCACACAAAAAAGATCACCACTCAAGAAGAGGATTGATGATGATGGTTGGTAAAAGAAGAAGATTATTAGACTATCTTGCTTCTAAAGATATTGAACGCTACAGAAGAATAATTAAAGAATTAAACATAAGGAAGTAGGAATTAAATGATAAATAAAACTGAAGTTGAAATCGGTGGTAAGATTCTAACTCTTGAGACTGGCAGATTTGCTAAGCAGGCTGATGGTGCGGTTATGGTTCGGTACGGAGATACGATGGTTCTTGTTACTGCCGTTGCATCAGACGAGGCAAAAGAAGATCAAGACTTTTTCCCACTTTCAGTTGAATACAGAGAAAAATCTTCTGCTGCCGGTAAAATACCGGGCGGGTTTTTTAAACGCGAAGGTAAACCTTCTGAAAAAGAAATTCTTAGTGCAAGGCTAATTGACAGACCAATAAGACCTTTGTTCGATGATAATTTCAAAAACGAAACACAGGTTGTTTCATTCGTTTATTCATTTGACGGAGAAAACGAAGCTGACGTTATTGGTGCCTGTGCCGCTTCTGCCGCTTTAACAATTTCAAGAATTCCATTTCTTGAACCAATCGGCGAAGTTAGAGTTGGAAGAATTGACAAACAACTTATTGTTAATCCAACTTTATCTCAAATTGAATACAGTGATTTTGAAATAGTTGTTGCCGGAACAGAAACATCAATTATGATGGTTGAAGGCGAAGCTAATGAAATTAACGAAGCAGAATTCCTGGAAGCACTGCAATTTGCTCACGAAGAAATCAAGAAGATAGTTAAAATTCAACATGAACTTAGAGCATTATGCGGTAAACCGAAAATGGAAGTTCCGGTTAAAACTGTAGATCAGGCTCTTATTGATGAAGTTAATGCTCTTGCATATGAAAAATATAAAGAAGTAGTTGCAACCGTTCTTGCAAAAGAAGAACGCTCTGCAAAGAATAAAGAAATTTTTACTTTGGTTTGGGATAGCTTAAAAGAAAAATATCCTGAAAGTGAAAAAGTAATAAAAGAACTGCTTCACGATATTGAAAAAGAACTTATGCGTAAACGTATTCTTGAAGAAGGAATTCGTTTGGATGGAAGAAATACAACACAGGTTCGCCCAATTACTATTGAACTTGAAGTGCTTCCAAGAACACATGGTTCTGCATTATTCACAAGAGGCGAAACCCAAAGCTTAACAACTCTTACTTTAGGCACCAAAGATGATGAACAAATTATTGATGGTTTACAGGAAGAGTATAAGAAAAGATTTTTGCTTCATTATAACTTCCCACCATTCTCTGTTGGAGAAGTTGGCAGAATGAGCGGCGTTGGCAGAAGAGAAGTTGGGCATGGTAATCTTGCTGAACGATCTATCAAAAAACTTATGCCGGATGAAACCAAGTTCCCGTATGTGGTAAGATTAAATTCAGACATACTTGAATCAAACGGTTCATCATCAATGGCAACCGTTTGTGCGGGTTCATTGGCTTGTATGGACGGAGGCGTTCCTTTAACAAAACAATGTGCGGGAATTGCAATGGGTCTTGTTAAAGAAGGCGATCAGTATAAAGTGTTAACTGATATTCTCGGCAACGAAGATCATCTTGGTGATATGGATTTTAAAGTTGCGGGAACTTCAGATGGTATTACTGCAATCCAGATGGATATTAAAATCCAGGGAATATCATTTGAAATAATGGAGAAAGCATTAGAACAAGCAAAACAGGGAAGATATCACATTCTTGGAATTATGAATGAAGCAATTGCTAAACCAAGAGATACAGTTTCCAAATTTGCTCCAAGCCTGCTTTCAATTAAAATTCATACAGATCAAATAGGAATGCTGATTGGCCCCGGCGGTAAAACAGTTCAGGGTCTTCAGAAAACTTTTGGCGTTGATATTAATATTGAAGAAGACGGCACTGTTCATATTGCTTCTGCAAACAGTGATAACGCAAAGAAGTGCAAAGAATACATTAAACTTATGACTTCCGCACCTGAAATTGGTGAAGTGTATGAAGGCAAGGTAACCAAGATCCTTGATTTTGGTGCCGTTGTAGAATTCCTGCCTAACAAGGAAGGATTAATGCACATTTCACAAATTGACCTTAAGAAGGTTGATAAGGTAACAGATTACTTTAAAGAAGGTGACCAGGTAAAAGTAAAATTGCTTAAGATGGAAAACGGTAAATACAGCTTAAGCAGAAAAGCAATCTTGTTGGATAAAGAAAAAGCAGTTAAGAAAGAGAATGTTACACCGGCAGAAAGTGTAACAGAAAAGGAAACTGAAAATCACTAAAAAAATACCGGGCGGGTTTATTCCCGCCCTGTTAATTTATAAACATAATTTTGGCAAGTAACAGGATGAAAATCGGCAATCTGAATTTGAGCAGCAGGGCAATGCTTGCTCCAATGGCAGAAGTAACAGATGCTCCTTTCAGACAAATATGTAAGGAGTATGGTGCCGGCTTAACCTTTACACAAATGATAAGCGCCAAAGGAATAATTGAAAACTCCTTTGAATCACTCCGGTCGCTTGCATTTAACAGGAGCGAAAAACCAATTGCAGTTCAGCTGCTTGCAAACGATCCCGAATATTTAAAGAAAGCCATTTACGAGATTAAACAATTAAAGCCGGATTTAATTGATTTAAACTGCGGTTGTTCGGTTCAGCAGGTTTGCAAATACGGTTTAGGGGCAAGTCTTTTGGATGACCCGGTTTTGCTTGGTAAACTTGTTAAGACTATGGTTAATGCCGCAGGTGATATTCCGGTTTCAATTAAAATAAGATTGGGAAGAGATAAACAAAACATTACAGTTTTAAGAAATTCAAAAATTATAGAAGACAACGGTGCATCTGCCGTTGTTGTACACGGAAGAACAAGGTCACAAGCCTATGATGAACCTTCCGACTGGTCGTGGATTAAAAAAGTGAAAGACGAAGTTAAGATTCCTGTTATTGGAAACGGCAGCATATTTGAACCTGAAGATGCTATCGGAATGATTAACAAGACAAATTGTGACTTCGTTTTTATAAGCAGGGGCGCACTTGGCAATCCGTTTATTTTTAAAAGAATTAATTCCTTTTTTGATGAGGGAACAGAAGGAAAAGCCCCGGACATTGATGAGGTTGGCAGTGCTGCAATCAGGCATCTTAAAATGATTATTAAAGATTCCGGTGAACCTAACGGCGTTATTAAAGCGCGTAAGCATCTTATCTGGTATTTCAGATTTTATAATGGTACCCGGAGTTTTTCGGAAAAAATATTTGCGATTAATAATTCCGCTCAGGTTGAATTATTTATCCTGGATCATGTTCAAAAAATAAAAGACGGTTTTTATCCTGAAGAGGATTTGCAGAAAGTAAGAAAGAGTTTTAATGAACGCGTTCTCTTTTGGATTAATGATAAAAAACCGGTAACAACAGAGTAATTATTCGTTCATTAGCCGGACAGAGTTTATGATTAAAGAAATCATAATTAATTCATCCACTTCGCAAACAAGAGTTGCAATTACCGAAGAAGGTAATCTTGTGGATTTTTTTGTCGATCATCCTGAAAAAAGAAGGATGGTTGGAGATATTTATCTTGGTAAAGTTGCAAGAGTTTTACCCGGCATCAAAGCCGCATTCATCAATATCGGTATGAAGCACGATGCCTTCCTTCACTTTTCGGATATAGGCGACAGACTGGAGGGTCTGCAAACTTTATTTGATGATTCCGATCTTGATGAAGTTGAAATTGAACCAGCTCCTTTTCAGCATGAAACAAATAAAACAGAAGTAATGGCTGAAGAGAAAGTTAAAAGGGAAATCCAGATTCCCAAGCTTCATAAAGGGCAGGAAATTCTTGTACAGATAACCAAAGAACCTGTTGGCAACAAAGGGGTAAGAGTTACGTCATCAATTTCTTTGCCGGGCAGGTTTTGCGTACTTCTGCCGTTCGATAACAAGATCGGCATTTCAAAAAAGATTTTTGATTTTAAAGAAAGAAGAAGATTAAAATCAATTGCCCGCGGTATCATTCCTGAGAATTGCGGACTGATAATCCGCACTGCCGCAAAAGATCAGGCTGAAGATATATTATCTGATGACCTGAAATATCTTGTTAAAACCTGGGAAGAAATTCAGGCTTCGGTTAAAAGCGAAGAACCTCCCACGCTTGTTTACCAGGACCTTAGTACAACCAATAGTGTTATAAGAGATTTGCTTACGCCTGATGTATCAAAAGTTTTTATTGACTCACGTAAAATGTATAAACAGATAAAATCATACGTAAGAATGGTTCAACCTTCGTTTGAGGAAAAGATTGAAGTATTTAAAGACGGTACCCCGATTTTTGAGTCATTTAAAATTGAAGAGCAGATTAAAACACTGATGGGAAGAAAAGTACCTTTGCCAAGCGGCGGTTATATAATTATTGATCATACCGAAGCTATGGTTGTTATTGATATTAACAGCGGAAGATATGCAGCAAAGAAAGAACAGGAATTGAATTCCCTTAAGACAGATCTTGAAGCAGCCAGGGAAATTGCAAGACAGCTTAGGCTAAGAGATATTGGCGGTTTAATAGTTTGCGATTTTATTGACCTTGAAGATGAGAAGAACAAAAAGAAAATTTACGATGAGATGAAAAAGGAATTCCGCAAGGACAGGGCAAAAGTTTCTGTTCTGCCAATGACGGAATATGGTCTTGTGCAAATTACAAGGCAGAGGATTAGAGAAAACATATTAGCTATAATGAATGAAGTGTGCCCTTTCTGTAATGGCTCGGGATTGCTTACTAAGAGATCGAACCTGATGCATGAAATTGATGAATGGCTAAAACGCTTTAAAAGAAATTCCAGCGAGAAAAAACTTATTCTTTCTGTTCATCCTTCGCTTGGAGAAAAACTTAGAGAAGGCAAAATAAAAATGCTGACCAAGCTTCAGTTCAAATACTTAACTAAAATAAAACTAAATGAAACCGAAACAATAAATCCCGGTACATTTAAATTTATTTCGGCAAAGACACAAAAAGATATTACACGTGATTATATTGCCTGAAATGCAGATACAGATTCTCAATCTGAAAGTTTTTAACTGGATTTTAGTATAGCATATAAATGTATAACCATAGTTAATCTTTCCATCAACTTAGTTTTTTGGAATTTATATCTTTCGTAAATTTGGATGGAAATTGTAATTTGATTTCACCTTTAAACACATACTAGGACAAATCAAAAATGAAATTTTTTATCGATACAGCAAAAATTTCTGAAATTAAGGAAGCCGCTTCACTTGGCATTCTTGATGGCGTAACGACAAATCCTTCATTGGTGTCTAAAGAAGGAAAAGATTTTAAAGCATTGCTTAAGGAAATTCTTGAGATTGTTGATGGTCCCGTAAGTGCAGAAGTAATTTCCGTAGACTATGACGGCATTTTAAAAGAAGCACGCGAACTTGCAGCAATGCACAGGAATATTGTTGTTAAAGTTCCTTTGATTAAGGAAGGATTGAAAGCTGTTAAGACTTTAAGCTCGGAAGGAATTAAAACGAATGTTACGTTATGCTTTTCTCCGTCCCAGGCATTGCTTGCCGCTAAAGCCGGCGCTACTTATATAAGTCCGTTTGTTGGCAGGTTGGATGATATAAGTCATGATGGTATGGATTTAATTCAGCAAATTGTACAGATTTATGATAATTATGGTTATGCCACAGAAGTTCTTGTTGCAAGTATTCGTCATCCGCTTCACCTTGTACAGGCTGCAATGATGGGGGCTGATGTTGCAACGATGCCGTTTAATGTAATAGATAAGTTATTTAATCATCCTTTAACCGATATCGGTTTGCAGAATTTTCTGAATGACTGGAAAAAACTAGAACAAAAAAAATAGAGTTATGAAACAAACAACATTATTTAAAATTCACGAGAAACTTGGCGCTAAGATTGTTCCTTTTGCAGGATTCATGATGCCAATTCAATATTCATCAATAATTGCAGAACACAAAGCCGTGCGTAATTCCGTTGGTGTGTTTGATGTATCCCATATGGGAGAAATTTTTGTAAAAGGTAAAAATGCTCTTGAGTTTATTCAGCATGTAACTATTAATGATGCTTCCAAATTAAATATTGGAAGAGTTCAGTACTCAGCATTCTGTTACCCTGACGGTGGGATAGTTGATGACCTGCTTGTTTATAAATTGGCCGATGATGAATTTATGCTTGTCGTGAACGCTTCCAATAAGGATAAAGATTTTGAATGGATAAAAGAGAACAACAAGTTTGGCGTTGAACTTACAGATAAATCCGATGAATATACCTTACTTGCAGTACAGGGTCCAAAATCCCTTGAGACACTACAGAAAATTTGTAACCGCCCGCTTGATCTGGAATATTATCATTTCTTCGAAGCAAAATGTGCCGGATTGAATATGCTCATTTCACGTACAGGTTATACAGGCGAACTTGGATTCGAATTGTATTTTAAAGCTGATGAAACTGCCGCAGAAAATATCTGGAACCGGATTTTTGAAGCAGGCGGGGAATTCGGAATTCAACCGGTTGGGCTTGGCGCAAGAGATTCATTAAGACTTGAGATGGGCTATTGTCTTTACGGTAATGATATTGACCAGACTACTAATCCGCTTGAAGCCGGTCTTGGATGGATTACCAAGCTGAATAAAGAATCGTTTATTGGAAAAGATGCTTTGCAAAAAGTAAAAGCGGAAGGTCTTAAAAGAAAATTAGTGCCGATGATCTCTGGTGAAAAAGTTTTTCCGAGACACGGCTATGATTTGTCTGTTAACGGAAACAAAGTTGGTAATATTACAAGCGGAACAGTGAGCCCTGTTTTAGATAAAGCAATTGCTATGGGATATGTTGATTCGGCGTTTGTAAAAGATGATGCAGTTATTAATTTTGTCGTAAGAGGCAAAGAGGTTCCTGCTGTTATAACAAAATTGCCGTTTGTTAAAAAATAGTTTTTAAATGTTAAAGAAAAAATTTTAATGAAGATAAATGTTTTATTCTCTCCTTTATTGGTTGATGAATTATATTTTACCGGGAAAACCACGGTAGTTATAGATGTTCTAAGAGCTACTTCTACAATAGTAGAAGCTCTTAACAATGGCGCTAAAGAAATTATTCCTGTTAATACTTTTGAATTTGCCCTGAAGGCTTCGGGAAGTATTTTCGGCGGACAAACAATTCTTGGCGGTGAAAAGAACACAAAGAAAATTGAAAGTTTCAACCTTGGTAACTCACCTCTTGAATATACAAAGGAAGTGGTTGCCGGTAAATCAATAATTTTGTTTACTACCAACGGTTCCAAAGCGATTGTGAAAGCAAAATTCTCAGAGCATCTTTTAATTTGCGCTTTTACAAACTTATCTAACGTGGCAAAATTCCTGATTGAGAACGGAAAGGATTTTGAGATTTTATGTTCGGGCAGGGCCGGTGGTTTTAGCATTGAAGATACAATATGTGCCGGAAGATTGATTTCCGAAATTGAAGAACACGGCCGGGAAATAATTTTAAGCGATTCCGCCAGAGCAGCAAAATATCTTTCAAAGTTTTTAGGCAAGAGTGTTCGTAAAATGCTTGCGGATAGCGAACATGGAAAACTTCTTGCAGAAAATGAATTTCATGCTGATCTGGATTATTGCTCTAATATAAATACGATGAATCTTCTGCCGGTTTACAACAACGGCTCAATAAAGATTCTTCCGAATAAAAATGAAAGTGAACTTTAAGAATTTAATTAATAGAAATGCCAGTTAAGAAAAAGATAAAAGAGGTAGAAAAATCCGACAGCTATTTTGTTCTATCATTTGAAAAGAAGAAAAAAATTCTCGGCATTTTTGCCCTGGTTATTGCTGTTCTAATATTTCTTAGTATAATTTCATATTCACGTTACGACCAGGCAAACCTTACTTACCAGTTTACGGATTTGTTCAGAGTATTTTCACCTGATGAAGGATTTGCCAGACGTGCGGAAAGTACACATAACTGGCTTGGTGTTTTTGGTGCTTACCTTTCAACTTTCTTTGTTACCGGAACACTTGGATATTTCTCATTGGTGTTTCCTGTTATTATTTTTATCTGGGGTTATATAATTCTTAAGAAAAATAAAAACATCAAATGGGCAATAAACATTTCAAATTTTTCACTTGTAACGGGAATAATCCTTGCAAGTTTTTTTGGAGTTCTTCGCTTAAAGTTAAATATATTCCCGGAGATATATGAGCTTTCTGGAGGTGTAGGAGGATATCTTGGACTAGCTCTCGGAAGACTGCTTGGCGGGTTTGGCAGTATCCTTTTATTAGCCACACTTTTTCTCTTTACTTTAATAATTGCAATAGATTTTAAATTAAGCCGCGTAATTGATTTCATGAAAAGTCTTTTTGAAAAGAGCCAGGAATATGTTGTAAATAAAGACGAATCAAAAACTGAAAGCAACCTTGAAAAGATTAAGGAACTTAAATCAGAAAAACCGAAAAGAACAAAATTAGTTAAACCCGAACCCGATGAAGAAGCGCCTGCAGAATCTGTTGAAGAAACAAAAATTCAAATAGTAAGATCAAGTGAAGTTGGTGTAGTTAAGGAAGAGGAAGAGGAAATATCAGAGCTACCGAAAGCTGAACAAGTTAAAAAGGAAGAGAAGAAAAAATCTGAACAGCCATCATTACCGGAAATTGATAAAGATGAAGAAGCTAAACTTCCAAATCAGTGGGACGAAATAATCAACTATAAAAAACCTGCTCTTACATTGTTAGACGCCGCCCCTGAAGAGAATTACAAAGTTGCTGAGGAAGAACTAAAGAAGAATGCAGAACTACTTAAGGAAAAGCTCTCTCTATTTGATATTAAAATTGAAAATATAACTGTTACCCCGGGCCCGGTAGTTACTTTATACGAAATTGTGCCTGAACCCGGAGTTAAGATTAGCAGAATAGTTAGTCTTGAACACGATATTGCTCTAGCGCTTGCAGCACGGGGAATAAGAATCATTGCACCTATTCCCGGTAAAAGTGCAATAGGTGTGGAAATTCCTAATGCGCAGGCTGCGTTGGTAAATGCAAGAAGTGTTCTTGGAAAAATAAATGAAGTTAAAGATGAACTTCCGATGGCGCTAGGTAAAACGATCTCAGGAGATGTTTATATAACAGATTTATCAAAAATGCCGCACTTATTAATTGCAGGATCAACAGGCTCTGGTAAAAGCGTCGGCATCAACATGATTATTACAAGCT
Organism: uncultured Melioribacter sp.; assembly: GCA_964537965.1. Taxonomy (GTDB): domain Bacteria; phylum Bacteroidota; class Ignavibacteria; order Ignavibacteriales; family SURF-24; genus SURF-24. Next base: position 36,289 of record CAZIDB010000003.1, read on the forward strand.
TGCTTTATGCAAAAGATCCGTCCGATGTAAAATTTGTTATAATCGATCCGAAGAAGATTGAATTATCATTCTATGGTAAATTGAATAAACATTTTTTAGCTGTATCTCCTGATCTTGATGAAGAAATTATAACCACACCGCAGAATGCAATATTAATATTAAAGTCCGTAGAATATGAAATGGAAAAACGGTATAACCGTTTGGCAAAAGCCGGCGTAAGAAATATTGTAGATTATAACCAGAAGATTTCCGACCCTAAGAAAAAGCCTAAAGACACAGAAGATGTTAAGCATTATAAGATGCCTTACATTATAGTAATTATAGATGAGTTGGCTGACCTTATGATTACGGCAAGCAAAGAAGTTGAAGAACCGATTGCACGCCTTGCCCAGTTAGCGCGTGCGGTTGGAATTCATCTTGTACTTGCAACACAGCGCCCGTCTGTTAATGTTATTACCGGCGTAATTAAGGCTAACTTCAGCGCACGAATGGCTTACCAGGTTGCAACAAAAATTGATTCAAGAACAATACTTGATATGAACGGCGCCGAGCAACTGCTTGGCCGCGGTGATATGCTTTTCCTTCCTTCGGGTACACCTAAACCAATCCGTATGCAGAATGCTTTTATTTCAACCGAAGAAGTTGAAAAGATTACAAATTACATTTATTCGCAGCCGGGTTATTCAAAAAGATATTTCCTGCCTTCTATGTATGAAAAGAAAAAAGAAAGCGCAGGAGGATTTCTCTCAGACCGTGATCCTATGTTTGATGAAGCAGCAAGAGTTATTGTTCGGCATCAGCAGGGTTCGGTTTCATTACTGCAGAGAAGATTAAAACTTGGTTATTCCCGTGCTGCAAGAATTGTTGATCAGCTTGAAGAGGCCGGAATTGTTGGTCCTGCCGATGGCAGCAAGGTTCGTTCTGTTCAGGTAGAAGATGAGCAACAACTGGAAACAATTTTACGGGCATTGTAGTAAGAGAAATAGTAATACATTTGAAAGGATTTTGAATGTTAAAAAGTTTAAGCCTGAGAGTTTTAGTAATATTTTTATTCGCTTCATGCATTTTTGGGCAATCTGCCCAGGATGTTGTTAAAAAGATTCAGAATAAATTTGAAAGCATTTATAATTTAACGGCAGATTTTACACAGGCATCTGTAATCCCCGGTAGTAAATCATCTGCTAAAAATACCGGTAAGATATATTTCCAGAAAGAAAATAAATACAGGATTGAATTTAAAAGTATGGAAATAATTTCCGATGGCGCTACAATATGGAATTATAACAAGAAAGCAAAAAAAGTTGTTATCAACAACGCAGATGACGAATCGAACAGCTTCTCTCTTAAAAATCTTATAATTGATTACCCCAACCAAAGCACCGCTTCCTTGCTTGGCAATGAAAAAATAAACGGTCAGGAATTTACCGTTATAAATCTTAAACCGAAAAGCAAAGAGAGCAATTTTGAAGCGATAAAGATCTGGAGCAGCGCCGATGGAATGGTCCGCAAAGCCGAGATTGTTGATAATAACAGGGCTTCACTGATTTTTGAATTATCATCAATTGATACCGACAGAAAGATTTCACCAGATAAATTTGTTTTCAAAAAACCGGCAGGAACAGAAGTTATTGACCTTAGATAATAAAAATCCGTTACAATTAAAAAAAATCTTAGGACTGGTATTTACATTCCTGCTGACGGGATTGTTTTTGGTTATTGCTTTTTACGGTGTCGATTTTAGCAAGATGCTTTTTTTCATTTCTAACGCTTCAATCTTCTGGATGATTGTTCTTGTCTTCAGCCTGCTCGCTTCTCATTACATACGTGCATTAAGATGGAAAATAATTTTAAGTTCAGTTAAACCGGATTCTTCAACATTAAACCTGTTCGGCGCACTTATGGTTGGTTACGGAGTTAATTGCGCGGTTCCACGTCTTGGTGAAGTATCAAGAGCAGTTGTGCTTGGCAAATGGGAAAAAATTTCCACAACTTCAACAATCGGTACGGTTATTCTTGAAAGAGTAATAGATATGCTTTCATTCGCATTTGCCGTTGTAATAAGCGTATTTATATGGAGCGGCGACCTTTACCAGAATTTTCCATGGCTGCGCAGTTCTTTATATATTGTTATTGCTTTAATGTTGTTGCTGTTTTTTTTTCTCATTCTTCTTGTTAGATTAAAAGAAAAATTTTATAACGCAATAATTAAATTTGTCGGAAAGATTTCGGAGAAACTTGCTCATAAGCTTGCTTCAACTTTTGAAATGCTCATTCTTGGATTTGCAAGTCTTAAGGGAGTAAAAAATTATATGCTTACTTTTTCCCTTACCTTGCTGATGTTTATTTTTTACTGGTTGAATTCTTACATCGGGTTTTTTATTGTTGGGATGGACCAGGTGACGAATGTAAATCTTGGTATGGCGTGGATAATTATGAGCATAAGCTCAATAGGAGTAATGATTCCGACTCCCGGCGGAACAGGTTCTTATCATACTTTGGTAAAATCTGTGCTGGTTCTCCTTTTCGGTTTTGATGAGGCAATCAGTCTTGCATATGCAGTACTTACTCATATTATATCTTATGTTCTTTTTGTTGCTGCGGCATTGTTTTTTTTCTTTTACCTGAATAAAAAATTCTCAGTAAAACCTGTTAACTAAAAAGTGAATGAATAAAATGAAAAAATTATTTTACCTTACTCTTATTTTTACCGGCGTTGCATTTGGGCAAGTTGATTTAAGTGCAGGAATGGGTATCAACTTTACTTCTTTTGCTTCTTTAAATGATTACATCAGTTCGGTAAACAACCAGGACCTTGCAAGTTTCAATTCTAATGTGGAGTTTTTTTATGAAGCCGGTTACCAGATTAAAGATAATTTTATGCTGGGGATAGACTATTCTTTTTCACTTTATTCTTACACAAATGATTTTTACGGCCTGGGAAAATTCAAGTTTGATTATAACCTGCATTCTCCTACACTTATGGCTTATTACGTTATTAAAGGTGAAGGTTATAAATTTAAACTTGGCGGAGGGGCAGGAATAAGACATATTGTATGCGAGCAGACTTTACCGCAGTCAACTTTATCTGAAACATATACAGCAACCGGTTTTGGTGCTTTATTAAAAGCGGAGGGAAATACTGCATTAGGGCAAAACGTTTTCGCCTTAATTGCATTTTCATTAAAAATGGATTTCCCTGGAACACCTAAAAATTCAGGTAAAGCAATCTCGTACAGGCAATCAGGAATTAACGAAGTAGATATAAACTCATTTACTGCCGGTGTTAGGCTTGGCGTAATGTATACTTTTTAAGGAGAAATTGTGAATATAATTGAAGCTATCTTCCTTGGGCTAATACAGGGGTTGACAGAATTTTTACCGATCAGCAGCACCGCGCATCTTACAATTGCGGGCAAAGTATTAAACCTTATTTCACCTGAAAACCCTGAAAGATGGACCGCTTTCATTGCTGTAATGCAATTAGGTACAATGCTGGCGGTAATAATTTATTTCTGGAAAGACCTGTTTTATATTACTAAGGAATTCTTAAAAGAGAATTTTATAGAAAGAAAAACATTTACAAAACAGAATCTTAACTCAAGACTCGGATGGTACATTATAATCGGAACAATCCCGATTGTGTTTATTGGGTTGCTGTTTAAGGATTTTATTGAAGGCGCATTTACCAAAGACTTAGTGGTTATTTCATTCAGTTTAATTGTGCTTGGAATTCTTTTGGCAGTGGCGGAAAGAATCGGGAATTTTAAAAAGGATATTGAAAAACTTACTTGGTTTGATGCTTTGATTATAGGTATTGCTCAGGCGGTTGCATTAATCCCCGGCTCATCCCGTTCCGGCACTACTATCACTGCAAGTTTATTCCTTGGTTTAACAAGGGAAACCGCCGCAAGGTTTTCTTTTCTTCTAAGTATTCCGGCGGTTCTTGCAAGCGGCTTACTACAGTTTGTTGAATCCGTAAAATACCTGAATCAATCAATGGCATTAAATCTTCTGGTAGCTACAATTACATCGGTAATAAGCGGTTATTTTGCAATTGATTTCCTTTTAAAATTTTTAAGAAAAAACACTACTTTTGTTTTTGTTTTTTACAGGATAGTAATAGGAATAATTATCCTTGGTTTAATATTTTTAAATTATATTTCCCGTTAATAAAATTATAATGGAGTTAATATGATAAGATTTCTTTTTTCAATGCTTGTTCTTGCCTGCTTGTTAGGTTGCAACGAAACAAAAAAAGCAGATGAAGCAGATACACAGAATAGCGATTCACTTAAAACAAAGGAGATGAGTGTGGACTTTACCGCTATAGACAAATTATTTCCAACTGCAGATGATTCTGTTGCTGTTGGTATAATAAAAACAAAATTCGGAACAATTGAAGTTGAATTATTTTCAAAAGATGCTCCGAAAACAGTTAAGAATTTTATCGGGCTTTCATTAACCGGTTATTATAATGGTGTAATATTCCATCGTGTTGCAAAAGGATTTGTAATACAGGGTGGTGATCCTACAGGAACCGGCGCAGGCGGTACGAGCATTTACGGGGATACATTTGAGGATGAATTAAATTCCGAAACTAAAAGTTACAAAGACGGTTACCAGCGCGGAGTTTTAGCAATGGCAAATAAAGGACCAAACACTAACTCTTCGCAGTTTTTTATAATGCTAACAGAAGTAAGTCAGATGCCAAAGAACTATACTATTTTCGGTAAGGTAGTTAAAGGAATGGAAGTGGTTGATAAAATCGGCGCTTCTAAAATTACTCCGGTTATGAGCCAGAATGATGGAAAACCGGTTGAACCTATTGCAATGGAAAATGTTACGGTTGAAAAAAGAGAAAAGAAAATCAACAGCATCTTCGATAAGTAAGAGTTCTTAAATAATCCTTTTAAAGAATAATTAACCGGGTAGCCCAGCTATCTGGTTATATCCATTGATTCTAATTCCATTTTAAATTTAAATGGCAAAACAAAAAAAAGAAATTCCGTCAATTTATTCTATCGGGAAATATCTAAAGCCTGATTCGCTGTTACAGATATATTTTTTCTGCGGTAATGATACTTTTGCAATTGAAAGCGCTACAAAAGCCCTGGAAAAAATCATCCAGCCTTTATTAGCATCCGACTTTGACAAGGAAACAATCAACGGCAATGAGTGTTCTGTAGTTGATCTTATGGATATTGCTTCTTCATTTCCTTTCGGATCCGAAAAGAAATTAATAGTGCTTAAGGATTTTGACGAGCTTAAAGGAGATAAAAAACAATTTAGTTCTTATGTAAAAAATCCGTCGCCCTCAACTATTTTAATCATAAATAAATACACAGAAGTAAGTAACCCTGAGTCGGAGCCGTATACTTCCCTGTATGAAAAAAAATATATTTTCGAGGCAAATGAGTTAAAAGGAAATGAGCTAAGCAACTGGATAGTAAAGTATGCTGCAAAGAATAATAAGACAATTTCAACTGATAATGCTTTAGCTTTAATTGATATTGTCGGCGAAAACCGTTCTATGGTTGAAATGCAGATTCAAAAGATTTTTTCTTACTTGGGAACAAATAAAGAAATAACGCTGGAAATTATAAGAAGCTTGTCCTCCCGGTTGAAACAGTATAATATTTTTGATTTGTGGGGTGCAATCGGAAAAAGAAATAAAGCAAGAGCACTGGAAATTACGCTTAATATTATGGGGCAGGATGATGAAGCTAAACAGGCGCTGTACATTATAGTGATGCTGAATAAATATTTTACTTCTTTGGCTCAGATACCAGAACTGGAAAAAGAAAACAGTAATGAATTTGCAAAAGCAAAATTAATCGGAACACATCCTTTCTTTTATAAAGATTATGTTAAAGCAAGCGCATTTTTTAATGAAAAGAAATTAAAGAATATCTTTCAGTCGCTTATGGAAGCGGATATGACAATGAAGTCAACAACTTCAGATCCTAAAGCGGTTATTACTCTTCTTATAACCAAATTATTTATTTAAAGTAAGCAGCAATGTGGGGGATTATTGATTTTACAGCATCATTTCATTAAAATTGACCTGGAAAAAGTGAAACTATTTTTAATCATAAGAGTATAAAACTATTGAATAAAAGATTATCTGAACTGACAGATGAAGAATTGATAAGTGAATTTCAGAATAATAACACTGTTGAAGCTTATGAGTTACTGGTTAAAAGATACAAAGATTCTCTTATGAACTTTGTTTACAGATTTACTGGTGATAAAGATGTAAGTTCCGATATTGTACAGGATACTATGATAAGGTTTTATTTGAATAAGGATTCGTATAAATCATTTGCCAAATTTTCAACCTGGATTTACACTATCGCCTCAAATCTTGCAAAAAATGAATTGAAAAGAAGAAAAAGAAGAAAAATTTATTCAATTGACCATGATGCAGATGAACCAGAAATAGTTATAAAAGATAAATTGCCGTTGCCGGATAAGCTGGCAGACAGTGATATTAAAAATAAGATTATTGAAAATGCCCTTACAAAAGTAAAACCTGTTTACAGGGAAGTTGTCGTTCTTAGAGATGTGCAGGACCTTAGCTACGAAGAAATCGCTGAAATAACCGGGCTCTCCATTGGAACTGTTAAATCAAGAATCAATCGCGGCAGGAATCATCTCCAGAAACTATTAAAACATATTTATAATGAGTAGCGCCTATGATTAAAAACTACAATTTGAAGACTGACATGGAAAACAAAATTGTAAACTCGTTAAAAAATCTTCCAAGAGTTACAGTTCCTGAAGATTTTGAAATTAAACTTAAGCATCGATTAAATACATTGCCGCCTCCGGTAAAAAGTAAAAAATTCTTCGGCTTTAACCTGAACAGAAGTTTAATCCCTGCTTTCGGATTAGTTGCAAGCGTACTCCTGATTTTTTCATTGTTTTATTTCCGTAGCATAACTGAAATAAATAAAAAACAGAATAATTTACCGGCTTCAGGTGAGGTCGATAAAACAGTGGTTCAACCTGAAAATGCTAATGTTAAAATTGAGAAGGAAAGCAAAAGCGACTTCACCTTAGAGGCTCCGGATAAAGTTATTGAAATGCCTGTTTCAGGCGCTTCAAAAGAAAGCAAGGCAAGACTTAAGGAATTAATTTCAACAGTCCGTGGAAGAAATGTTGACCAGAGTTTAAGCGCCCGCCCGGAATCCAGTTCAATTTATGGAGAAAATCCAACGCAACCAGTCCAGTTCAATGAATATAATCCGTTTAGGGAGAGTGACAGGGTTATTGAGAAACCTGCAGCATCAAAAGATACCTTGAATAAAGCAAAGGTTAAAAAGAAATAAAAAGGAGCTATTAAGCTCCTTTTTTATGCCAGATCATAGTATATAAAATTTGTTTTATTTATTGTTGGAATAAAAGAAAAACTTTAAATGTCTCAATTATAAAAGATAAAATAATTCCTTTTTTTTTCGATAATTAGATAATAAAAAGGATTGGTTTTGCATGAAAAAAATTGTTACGGTTTTATTCTTTAGCTTGTTTCTATTGATAACGTTTTTCAGTTCTGTAAATTATGCTCAAATGCCACCTCATCCTACCTTGGCAGAAAAAATTAAAAAAGGCATTGTTGAATTACCTGAAATTATTAAAAACAAATCAGAACTCAGATCAAGGGGCATTGATGCTCCCTGGAAAGCACGGGTTGATCAGAAATTAAGTTCTCCGCTTAATATTGATAAAAATAAAGTCGTTGGTCCGGCTTTAGTCCCTTCTGGAAATTGGCGGGCATTAGTAGTATTGGTTCAGTTTTCAGACAAAGCGCAGCAGGTAAACGCAACTTATTTTGATAATATGATATTCTCTCAAACCTCCGGTACACTTTGGGATTATTATAAAGATGTAAGTTATAATGCTCTGGATATTGTTACTGTAAATTTGCCAAGCTCTATCGGATGGGTAACTGCCCCAAGTACTTACGCTTACTATTGTAATAATAATTATGGAATTGGAACCTATCCGAGGAATTCACAAAAATTAGTTGAAGACGTAGTTAATCTGATAAATCCCTCAGTTAATTTTTCTAATTATGATAATGACGGCGATGGATATGTAGATGCACTGTTTGTTGTTCATACCGGAACAGGAGCAGAAGTAACAGGAAATACAACAGATATATGGTCTCATGCCTGGTCAACCTTAGTTGATATGAATGTCGATGGTGTAAAGGTAAGAAGGTATTCGGTGGAGCCTGAGTATTGGCTCTCTCCTGGAGATATGACAGTTGGAGTTTATGCCCACGAACTTGGTCATGCCGCTTTTGGTTTGCCCGATGTTTATGATACCGATAATTCCTCCGAGGGTTTGGGTAACTGGAGTTTAATGGGAAGCGGTAGCTGGAATGGAACACTAGGTAATTCTCCTTCTTTCCCTGATGCCTGGTGCCATATTCAAATGGGTTATGTAACCCCAACAAATGTAACAACAAACTTAGTTGGACAAACAATTGTCCAAACTGAACAAGCCCCACAGATATTTAAAATATGGAGAGATGGTAACCCTGGCTCTCAATATTTTTTAGTCCAAAACAGGCAGAAGACAGGATTTGATGCCGGTTTACCCGGAAGCGGGTTAGCAATTTATCATGTTGATGAAAGCGTAACAACTGATAACGATAAAGAATGGTATCCGGGATATACATCATCGGGTCATTACTTAGTTGCACTAGAGCAAGCTGATGGTTTGTGGCAGCTTGAGAAAACCAGTCGTGGTGATGCTGGAGATCTCTATCCCGGTTCATCAAATGTTATTAATTTTAATAATGGTACAACTCCTAATACTAAAGATTACAGCAGCAGTGCTACAAATGTTTCTGTAAGTAATATCAGTAGTTCTGGTCCAATAATGACGGCTGACTTATTAATTACTCAGGTAACTCCAACCGTTACTGTAACAAGTCCCAACGGTGGAGAAAACTGGAAAGTTGGTACGATACAAAATATTACATGGACCAGTACAAGTGTTACAAATGTTAAGTTGGAATATTCAGTTAATAATGGAACGAGCTGGGCTACAATAATTGCAAGCACTTCTGCTTCTGCAGGAAGTTACGGATGGACAATCCCAAACTACCCTTCTCCAAATTGCAAAATCAGAATTAGCGATGCAAGCGATTCAGGTGTAAGTGATCAGAGCGATAATACATTTACTATTTATCAGCCAACAGTAACTTTAACAAGTCCGAACGGCGGTGAAAGCTGGAAAGCTGGTTCATCAAAAAATATTACGTGGACAAGCAGTAGTGTAAATAATGTTAAGCTTGAATATACAACAAACAATGGCGCTAACTGGCTTACTATTGTTGCCAGTGTGTCTGCTTCTGCCGGTAGTTATGCCTGGACAGTACCCAACATTTCTTCAGCAATTTGCAAAGTCAGAATAAGTGATTATAGTGACGCGACCTTATTTGATGTTAGTAATAGCGTATTTACTATCTACCAACCAACGCTGGCTCTTACAACTCCAAATGGTGGAGAAAGCTGGGTGGCCGGATCGTCACAAAATATTATCTGGACAAGCAGTAATGTAAGCAACGTAAAACTTGAGTACACAACAAATAACGGTACAAACTGGATTACCGTAATTGAAAGTACTCCGGCATCGGCAGGAAGTTATAACTGGACAATCCCGAATACTCCTTCAACTAATTGTAAAGTTAGGATAAGTGAAGTTGGTGATCCTTTAATAAGCGATGAAAGCGATAATGTTTTTACAATTAGTGAATTGCAGATTGCATTAAACAGTCCTAATGGCGGTGAAGACTGGAAGGTTGGGGTATCACAAAGTATTACCTGGTTAAGCAATAATATAACTAACATAAAACTTGAATATACAACTAACAACGGAACAAGCTGGGTTACAATAATTGAAAGTACACCGGCATCTGCAGGAAGTTATAACTGGACAATCCCAAATACTCCATCAACTAATTGTAGAGTAAGAATAAGTGACGCGGGCAATGCCGCAGTAAATGATTTAAGTGATAATGTATTTACCATTTATCAACCTACAATAACGCTTACAACTCCGAACGGAGGAGAAAGTTGGAAAGTAGGGACGAATCAAAATATTACCTGGACGAGCAGTAATGTTACCAATGTAAAACTTGAGCACACAACAAATAATGGTACAAGCTGGGTTACTATTGTTGAAAGCACACCGGCATCTGCAGGAAGTTATGGCTGGACAATTCCAAATACTCCGTCTTCAAACTGCATTGTAAGGGTAAGCGATGTTAGCGATGCTGCAATAAATGATTTAAGTGATAATGTATTTACTATTTATCAGCCAACTATTGCATTAACAAGTCCAAACGGTGGAGAGAACTGGAAAGTTGGATCGACAAAAAATATTACCTGGACAAGCAGTTATATCACCAATGTAAAACTTGAGTACACTACAAATAACGGAACAGACTGGATTTCTATTGTTGAAAGTATACCAGCATCAGATGCAAGTTACAACTGGATTATTCCGAATACCCCATCATCAAACTGCAAAGTAAGA
>CAZIDB010000004.1:0-46284 GCA_964537965.1 uncultured Melioribacter sp.
TTTTCACTCATTTTTATTCTACCGATTTTTAATTGAACAATTCTTTTATTTTCTCAACATGGATTTCCTTTTCGGGGTTAAACAAACTGCTGCGCATGTATTGCAAAATGCTGTAGGTTAGTTGTCTTGCTTCCGGTCGCTTTTCCGCATCAGTCAATAAATCAATTCCCGTTAGAATAAGTTTTCCCTCTCCAACGTTTGCTTCTACAATTAATCCTAACTGACGGTTCGTAAACCAGTCATCAATAATTCTTACTAAGGGATCAACGCCGCTACCCAATTCATTTAATGAAATAGCATTTGAATGGGTCATTGCATCCCACCACTGGTAATTACTATGGTACTGAGTAGGGAAATAGTTAAAAAGTGGGTGTTTCGGATTACAGAGAATTCCAAGTGTGTGCGGTGCTTGTTTAAGCGTCCATGCTGTGTTCCAGAAAATACTTGAGAAACCTACCGCAATGTCACCTCCCTTTTTTTTACTTATACTTCCTTTTACCGGTGTAAGAAGAACCTTTCCGCCATCCTTCAAAAAGTTTATTGTTTGTTCATCAAGTTCATTTACAATTCGAATATCATCTCTGAATATTGGTTCGGCATTTTCATAAGGATAAATCCAGAAATCCCATTGATTCGTAAAATTTTCAACTTTAATCACAAAGGTATACATAGCCGGAGTTTTGAAAGCAGCCAGAGAAAACTGAACGCTGCCTAATTTAATTCCGTTGCCAATTGCAACATCAGTTTGATCAAGCTTACCGCTAGCAAGCACCAATCCTGATTCATCTCTCACTTCCCAGGCGGGAGTAATTTTATTTAATGGCTCTGGTCCGAAGTGTGAAATTTCTATTTCTGCTCTGAAATTTTCTTTTGAGTTAAAAACAAATTTTGAGAAGCGCGCCAATGGAACAGTTACGTTACAAAACTGACTGTACTCATCAGAAGTAACATAACCTTTCTCTTCCCAGAACGGATCAAGCACACCTACAAGAGCAGTTCCCTGGCCGGGAAAATCATGTAAATCAAGCAGCTGAAATCCTCCGAAGCCTTTTGTACGCAAAGCCGCCTCAATCTCTGCCTTGTAACACAAAACCTGAAGTTTACCTGATGCTACAAGAAAGCTGTCAGCAAGATGAGTCATTTTATTTTGAGCCAATGATTCTTGAAATATCTCGAAGTTCTTTGCTCTAAGCACACCGCTGTATTTTTTTATTTCATCAAACCTGGGATATACACACCACTGCCCAATCTCATGACTTATAACCGGTTTACCTCTCCAGCTTATTATATTTTGCCAGTCATAATTTGTACTTGGAGGCTGGCTGTTAATAATACTGCTTAAACCTGCGCCCCACAATTGGATACGTGGTTCGTACATACTGTGAAAATCATTTACCTCAAGCTGAGGCCACCCGGCAGCTGATGAATATAGCCTGCGGTTATCTTTCTTTTTCAGAGAAGAAACAAATTCACTTAAAAATTCTCCCTGATTAACTCCATCCGGTTCGTTTCCATATAACAAAAAACAAAACGAAGGATGATTCCCGAAAGCTTTAATAATCCGTTCACTTTCATCAATAATAAACTTATCGATAGGTTTACCATCACCTAATGAAGAGCCCTGATTTGCCCATGAAGAACATTCAACATGAAGATAGATACCAATTTTATCTGCCGCATTAAAAGCAGCTTCCGGCGGGCACCAGGAATGAAATCGCATATGGTTTAATCCAAATTCCTTACAGACTTTAAAAATCTTTATCCATTCATTTACATCAATTGATGGATAACCTGTTAGAGGAAAGATAGCACATTCGAGTGTACCACGAAGAAAAGTTATTCTATCATTGATGGTGAACTGTGTGCCTTTTGTACCAAGCTTCCTAAGTCCGAAAATTTCCGTTTGACTATCTTCAGCATTTTCAGCGATTAAGCGACAATTTATTTTATAAAGATTAGGATTGAACTCATCCCACAACAATGCATCGTTGTCTAATTTATATTCTATTGTAAAAATATTTTCACCGGACTTAAGCTCTTTATACTCAATCAGTTCAGCAAAATTCCTTTTAACCGGAGAACCCTCTTCCGTTGATGCTGATAATGATAATTTAACCTTCTGTGTCTGAGCAGTTAAATTTTCTATCTGCATTTCCACTAAGGCTTTTTTACTCACTACATCAGTAAAAATTCTTATATCACCAAAATGAATTTTATCTCTTGATTGCAAAAACATTTCCCCGATTATTCCATTCCAGTTTGTCTGGGAATGATCTGTAAGACTGCTTGAGTTTACCCCCGGATTTACCTCTTTGATTCTGTTATCTATGCAGACTGTAATAGTATGATTACCCGGAGAAAGTTTTCCTGTAAGATTATAAATATGAGGAGCGCCCAGTGCATTTTGAGTACCTACAAATAAATCATCAATCCAGACAGATGATTGCCAATGGCAGCGTTCAAAGTATAATTCAATAAACTTGTCCTGCCAATTATCAGGAATTTTTATTTCGCGTTTATACCAGGCAGCGCCCACATAACTTTTCTCAGGCTGAAGCCAGAACGGCACTTTAAAATTTCCCGGCTTACGGTATTTTTTAAATTCAGGTGACTTAAAAAAAGATGAATCAATTATATTGCCCGTCCATTTTGTTTCAAGTGAAATGTCAAATCCCTTTCCGTTTTCTGCCATTGAGCCCGGAAGATTTATTGATTCATCAAATGCTTTTGAGAACCATTTATTTTTATTGCCTTCGTCAAGGGGATCAATTGCAAACTGCCATTTACCTTTTAAATGAATTTTCTCCTGCGGCATTAAATTCTGACAGAATGCAGAAATAAGAATGAGACAGATTAGAAATTCTTTTTTCATAATTATCATTTTATTTTTTGAATTTTTCTTTTACTTATTCTATTACAACTTCATCAGTAAATATCCAGGCTTTAAATGGATAACCCGGATGCCAGCGCGGACAAATTTTCATGCTTGTTGCTTTTACTTTTATAAATCTTGCTTTCACAGGCTCAAACTCACACGAAAAGTTTTTAATGAAAGCATGAATTGGAGATGCTAATTCTTCCTGCTTGGGTGGAGTTATATTTTTCACAAGAGATACATCACTGAATTTCTTTCCATCCTTAGAAATACTTACTTGCATATCCTCCGGTAAAAAGATCCACGAAAAGACATTCTGAAGAAAATCTGCACTTACTTTTTTTATTGTTTCAGTTTTGTTAAGATCAACTACAACCTCCATATCGTTACCTTCATAACCTACCCAGTTAAAAAGATAATCCTCATCTCCGCGGAAACCATCTGTTAAAGACTTTTCTCCATTTGCAGGATATTTCCAATTTGGTTCAGAAATGAATTTTACATTCTTACCAAGCCCTAACGGATTATACATTAATTTGGAAAGCATTCTTTTATATCGCTGAAAATACTTTTGTGCTGTCAGACTTTTTTCATTAACATATACGTTATCAACTCTGGATGTAAGATTAAAAAAACTATCAAGTACAACATTGAGATTAGGATTAACAATCACCTGTGTCTTAGTCATATTTATCAATAATCCTTTTTCACCAATTCTAATTTCTTTTGCCTGTTCAAGAGTAGCATACATTAAAGGAAGCCTTGCCACTTTAACTCTTTCAAGATATTCGGTTTCATTACCAACAGCTAATTCTGCTTTATCGAAAATAGAATTATACCTGTCCATTAATTCAGGTGTTAAAAAACTTTTCATTTGCTCTACAGGATTACTGTAAATCCAAAGTTTGTGACCGGACTTAATTAATTCTGTTTGCATCAGATCAATATATTCCCTGATATAAACACCTGCTTTGCCATAATAGCCATTAAGAAAATCATTCATTGTAGAATCGAAATTTAAGTTTGGATTCCATAGCAGTTTAGAGATAAGATAAGATCTTAGTTCTCCAAACTCGGTTAACCTGCATCCGCCTGCTCCCTGCTGAAACATCATATTAACATTATATTTATTGAACAGTTGAATATTTGGCTGCAGCACCTGGAAGTTTGGGAAGGGGCTGATAAGATTAGAGAACTGAACAACATAATCCCAAAGGATAATATTGTTTGTAAGCTTTGACCAATCAGCCAGATCTTTTACAAATGCTGATGAAGAAGTATCATCTGCAAGAGGCTTTGTTCTGTATGCTTCGATTGTGCACAGCATGATGTTTACATTGCTTTCCGGCTTTATATGTTTTGGTGCTTTACGGCTGAACCTGTATGCAAGCGTTGAAATAATTTTATCAGGGAATTCCTTTGCTATTTTATTAACGAAATTTATAACAGATCCTGATGGTGAACCTTCGTAACTATCAATCTTGCTGCATTCATCACACTGGCAGTAATCATCATCATCATTTTGAGAAACCGACCAGTATTTTGCATTAGGATTTTCTGCCATTCTTTTTCTCAGCTCATCAGCAACTATTTTATATACTTCCGGATTACTGAGACAAGGTTCCTGCGGCACACGTATTCCGTTTCTTAAGGAATAATATTCGGGATGATCTTTGAAATATTTATCAGCTGGTAAAAGTGTTTGAAACGTATGAACAAACATTCCCCACATTTTTTTATCATCTGAATCAACAAGTTTATGCCAGCGGCAATACTCATCCTGGTTGGCTTCGTAATAATGAACATCCCTGTATGCAAACGCAGGATTGTCAATTAAATCTATCTGAGGAATTTCAATTGAATTTTTTGCGGGAATAATTTTTACCTGTGACGAGTACATTCTGCAGTCGAGATATTTTTCCAGGAAGCTGAAAACAGCATTAAGTGTTCCCTTCTTTTCTCCCCCATAAAAATAAATTTTATTATCAACAGTTTTTATTATAAAACCATCATACCTTATTCCCGAAGTATCTATTTCATCTGAACGATTGTTCTTTCCAACAACAATTTCAAAATCTGTTTCGGGTGAAGAATCATTTTCCAAAGGCAGGATTGCTCCGGAAATTTCTTTTATATATTTCTGAAGTTCTGTTGCAGCAAGCGAATCCCAATGTGAAGCTGTTGAAGAGATTATAATTTTATAATCGCTTTTACCTTCTGTAACAAGTTTTAATTTATCTGTCTGTGCGTTAAGAAGTACAGTTGAGATAAACAGGAGAAAGAAAATTTTATAGTTCATATAAAAACCAAATTAAATTATTAGTGATAATTTTTATCCAGTATCAAGTGTCCAGTATCAAGTATCAAGTATCCAGATCTGCTTCACTCAACCACAATTTCATCAATGAACAGCCAGGCTTTGCCGCCTGCACCCGGATGCCAGTCGGGACATTTTTTAATGTTCTCGGCTTTTACTTTTATATAACGAGCGGGTTTGTTATTGAATGTTGCGGTAAAATCTTTAAGCACAATTTCGGAATTCTTCTGGGGAATATCATTCAAAATTGTTTTTTCTTCCGTGAATTCATCTTCATCTTCAGCAATCGAGATGGTTACTTTTTCGGGAAGAAAAATCCAGGAATTGGAATTAAGCATGAATCTTGGAGAAACTTTATATATTTCTTTTTCTTCACCAAGATCAATCACTGCTTCAAAATCAACACCTTCATAACCCTGCCATAATCCATCACGTAGGTTTTCAGTTGCGCGCACTCCATCAATCAAAGCATTTTCTCCTCCTGCCCGGTATCGTTCGTCGTAATTATTGGTTAAGGTTATTTCAGCATTTAAAGCTTTATGCAGATCGAAAGCAAGATTATACTTTTTGCCGAGATCATTCTTTCCCTTGAAAGCAGAAAATTTAAGGACCACAGATTTATTAATTCTTATCGGTTCTTTGTAATGATTAGATTTAGTATCAGGCTCACTGTTATCTGTTGTATAATAAATATCAATTCCGCTTTGTCCCTGCTTCAACTCAACAACAAATTCTTTTTTATCATCATCAAAGGTTGTAAGCGGAGTAAAGACTTTTGTTTCTCTTCCATATTTTATTCTCATGTAATCAAGATCTTTATAAGCTGCCTGCACTCTTTTATAAAACTCATCATAATTTCTTCCTTCCGGATTGCTCCAGAAGACTTCTGCCAATGCAAGTATGCGTGGAAATAATTTACTATCCACATTTTCTTCTGTAGCATGTTCTGACCATAAATTTACTTCGCTGCCGATAACAAACTTTTTTTCTTCGGCAGTAAGTTCATCAGGCAAAGGATTAAATGAGTAAGCAATTCGTAAATCCAGATCATCCGGTTCGCTATTTAAATATGTATGAGAAGCAGGTGAACATATGGTATAGTGCCCAAGCTTAGCCGCATCAACTGCACCCTGAAAGCTTTGCCAGGATTGTACAATAGCTCCTTCTGCCAAACCACCCTGCAGTATCTCATCCCATCCGATTATTTCTTTTCCTTTAGATTTGAGATATTTTGCAATTCTTTTAATGAAATAACTTTGAAGTTCGTGCTCGTCTTTGAGTCCTTCGGATTTGATTCTTGCCTGACATTTAGGACATTCTTTCCATCTGTCCTTAGGTGCTTCATCTCCTCCAATATGAACATACTTGCCCGGGAAAAGTGCTGTAACTTCATCCAGAATATCCTGCAGGAAATAAAAAGTTGAGTCTCTTCCGGCGCAGTAAATATCTTTCATTACGCCCCAGACAATTCCGACTTCAAATGGTCCGCCTGTACAAGAGTTCTCAGGATAAGAAGCAAGTGAAGCAAGTGAGTGGCCGGGCATTTCAATTTCAGGAACAATGTTTATAAATCTTTCCTTAGCGTATGCAACAATTTCTTTTATATCCCGCTGGGTATAGTAGCCGCCGTAAATTGATCCGTCAGCTTCTTTCCGCCATGCACCTGTCTCAGTTAACCTGGGATATTTTTTTATTTCGATCCGCCAGCCCTGGTCATCTGTTAAATGCCAGTGAAAAGTATTGAACTTGTAGAAAGCAAGAATATCAATGTAACGCTTAATAAATTCCTTCGACATGAAATGGCGGCTGCAATCAAGGTTTAATCCGCGCCATGAATATTGAGGATAATCTGTTATTTCACCGCTATAAATTTTTACTTCATTATTAACTTTACCTGCTTTTACCAGAATTTGAAGAAGCGTCTGTACTCCATAAAAAACTCCCCTTTCATTTGAGGATAAAATTGTGATTTCCTTAGGAGTTACTTTAAGTGAATACGCTTCCGGTTTATCTTTCAGGAATGTGCTGTCAATTTTTAATTCAAGTACCGGAAAATTAGGACGAACAACAGTTTCGGGCAGTAAATCAAAATCCCGAAGCAATTGATGGGATGTATAATCTAATAATTGTTTGCTGACACCTGTGGCTTTAATTGCAAAACCAGATGAAAAGCTGAAACTTCCGCTTGTAATGTTTGCTTCCTGTGGTTTTGGTATAAGAGTTACCTGAGAATTAATTTTTAACTGTAAGGTAAAAAGAATAATGATTGCGCCAAGTAAAAATGATTTTGTTTTCATGCTTCCTCAGTTTAATTTTCTTTAACTTTTATTGTTATCACTTCAAATGGTTTTAATTGAATCTGGTTTTGAATCTCCTGTAATTCCTCTTCATCACCATTGCTTAAAAAAACTTTAGCTTCAGATGTTCCCTTATAGGAAAATCCGGATGAGCTTGTTTTATCAGTCGGATTAAAAATTCTAATCATATAACCATTCCTCGTGTAAGTTGGTTTTACATTCGTAACCACGAGCGAAGAATTTTCATCCGGTTTAAACATCTGCTCATAATTTTGTGTTACCTCATCATTAAAGACAATGAGAAGAGGCTGCGAGCTTTCTACGCCGAATTTGTAAGCAGAAAGATAATCAAATTGATTATGAGCTTTTAAAGAATATTTAAACGATGTTACTCCTTCCTGCGAAGCTTTAAAGTTGGTATGCCATGAATTATTCACTGCCCAGCTGAAGCACATTGAAGATGAAGCAGTTTTTGTAAACCATTCTTTATCAGGTGAAGACATCCAGGCTTCTGCATTCATTCCACCAAACTCAACAAACGGAGCATCATTTGCAGCAAGAGTAAACCCAAGTTTATCATTTGAAATATCTATCCAGCGCTGAACCGTAAAATAATTTTTGTTGGATCCCTTAAGCTGATTCTTCTCCGGTTCAATTACAGACCAGGCCAAATCAATTTTTGAAACCGGGTTTTCAATTTTAAATGGGAATGCGAATCGGATGCTTTCCTTACTATAATCTTTCTTTTTATCAATGATATTCAGTATATCAATTTTGTCGAGATCATTATAAAGAGTGATCTGCTGCGTTACGCTATTACAACCTTTAGCTTCCGATTGTAATGTTAAAGACTGCAGCACATCTCCGTTTTCCCGGTTGATAATTTTTCCGACAGTTACATAAGAAGGATTTTCTCCGTTCTTTCCTGTATGAATAAATTGATTAAGTGCTAAGCCGTTCGTTGTATCAACAAGATTAATGCTGCTTCCGTTTTTGCTAAATAGTTTTACAGACGAATTATTTTCATCTACTCCAATTGTATAATACTTTCCGGAAATCGTATTAGCAGATGTTTCAGTTTTACTTTCCAATTCAAGATTGCTGCTTACAAAATTATATTTTCTGTGGCTGAAAGGAGGAATATCTTTAGCGGTAAAAACAATGTCACCGTTTGATAGTATCTGAGTTGGGATTTTAGTCCCTTCCTCATCAGCAATAGTTTTGCCTGTCGTATGAACATCTGCCGAAATTTTTACAACATCACTTCTTTGCCAGGAAGAAGAATTGAAAACGTAAAAATGATCAACAGGATTTTCAGGATTGACAGCATTAGAAAATCTTTTTAAAAGATTCTGAGCTATGCTATCTGCTTTTATTGCATAAGATTTTTTAATATCCCACTGGTCTGTTACAAATTTAATTTCAGGATCAGAAATGCTGTTCCATGCACCCCAGGTATGCTCTGAAAAGAGAAGCACATATTTCCAGGCTTCATCAAATTCCCTTTGAGGAAAATTTTTCTTATCACTTAGAGAATAAAAAACCTCAAGCTGATTAAGCAATTCCGCGCTGTTACGGTTCATTGCGGTTTCTTTTGCTGTAGATGCTGCGCCATCTTCCCAATATGGAGTAAAATCACCTGAGTAAGTGGGAATTTTATCTCTGTATTTCTCTTCAAAATCTTTAAACAATTCCATTGTAGTAGCAATTTTGAATTTAGGAGTTATATGAGTTTCATTCCAGTTCTTAACAAAATCAGAAAGAGTGGAATCCGGAAAACCATTATCGCCGCCGATATTATACCTGGCTTGGACAATATTATACGGATATTCATCCTCAGCAAGTTTATTAAGATACGCGGCAATAGGTGCAAGGTCATCACGTGTTAAACGCCAGCTATGAAACCATGAATATCCTTTACCCGCTAACCATATTAAAATTTTTTCTTTACCGCTCTGAGATGTCCAGTAGAAAGGTTTATCTCCCCAGGTTTTTAGTGTATTGCCAATCCTGTCAAATTCGTTTGTACCAACAGAAAAATATTTTATTCCATTATCCGCAAATGCCTGCACTATTCCCCACGTATAACCGGGAATATCAGATATCATCGCACTTTCAATTTTAATATCGTTTTCCTTTTCCAATTGATTTGAGTATTCAACAAGACGATATAATTCTTCCGGTCTGCACAATCCTGTCATTACATTTGCATATGTAGCGTCAAGTCCAATCCAGCCTTTTCTAACAGCATCAAAAAAATCCTTTTTCTTTTCCGGAAATGTTTCAAGGTAGCTTTTTACTGCCCACAAAACTTCAACATTCCATTTGAATAAAGCATCGTTTCCATACGTGGCAGATCGCTTTGAATATTGAATTGCTTTTTCAAAATTATCCCAATGCTTCTTCTCTATTTCTGTCTGTAAACCGGTATAACCAATATCTACGTGAGCATGAGGAATAAGGTAGAAAGTAATTTCTTTTGCCGGTTCAATTTTTACAGGATATGAATTTTTCTCTCCATTAATATCTATATCAATACTGGTTTCTACAGTCCTGGTTTTTGCTGGATAATTAAGAAATAAATCATTCATTCCAAGCTTTAACTCAGAAGAAATACTTTCTTTTTCCAGTTCCAGGTTAACAGGAACAGGTTGTTTAAAATGATCGATAGAAACTTTCACCTGCTGGAACGAATTACCGTCTTTATCTTTAGCAACAACTCGCTGCGGTGAAATTCTTGTTTTTGATACCATAGGATACTGCATTGTCATGTACCAGTCTTTACTGTTTGTAGCATCGCCTTTTACTTTTATTTGTGCTATGGATTTATTACCTAGTAACTCAACAGGAATAGTTAAGAGCATATAACCAAAGAAATCATCAACGGAATCCAGATTCACAAATTTAAAATAAAGTTGAGCACCATTTTCGCCGGTAATGACCCAATCTTTTTTATTTTGTTTCGGAGTAGTAGAAAACTCAATAATCTTCTTATCGTTTACATACAGAAAAAATTTATGCTCAGCTGAAGAGGTACCTACAGAATAACCTGCAATCCAGGCAAACGTAACCATTTTATTCGTGTTATCAGCTGGGACCGGATCAGTTGTCCATTCGATAAAATCATCATTATTGAAACAACGAATTAATAAAGCTAATTTTGCTTCCGGATGACAGGAATGATATGAAAGATTTTCACCCGCTATCTTACCGGCAAAACCATTTATCCATTTTGTAGAGTACAGGACCTCATTATTTTCCTGTGCATTCATAAAAAAATTCATAAAGAAGACGGAGGCTAAAATGAAATACTTTTTGTGCATAATGTTTCCATTCCTTTAAAAAGTAAAAATAATCTGGAGTTAACTTGGAAAACAAACTAATTTTTATCGTCAATATTTTTTAAAAAAATAATCTTGGGCTGGTACAAAATACGAGATTTTTATTTAAAAGAGAAGGGACGCCACTTTTCTCTAAAAATCAAGGATAATTTGCTTTTCATTCTGCTAAATTATTTGTTATTTTTGTCCAGAGTATTATGTTTATTTCTATAAAATAAATACTACTCAGATTTTTCAGTTATCAAAGATGCCGGCTTAATGTAAACAATTGATTGCAAACTCATTACTGATTGTTGTATTTTCCGGAAAAAATATGTTACGAATCATTCTTTAAATAATAATTTTTCAATAGATAACCTAAAAGGATTTTTATGAACCTTACTCTTATTGATTGGCTGATAGTTGTTGTCTGCATCGCAGTACTCTTTTTTGTAGTACGTTTAAGTAAAAGTTTTGTAAAAAGCGTTGTGGATTTTCTTTCGGCCGGAAGAACTGCCGGCAGATACATGATCACAGTTTCCCAGGGAATGGCAGCCATCGGAGCTATTACTATCGTTGGTCAGTGGGAAATGAATTATGTGGCAGGCTTCGCATTAAGATGGTGGGAATTTACAATGGCAGTAGTGCTTTTAATGATTACAGTTTCCGGATGGGTTATCTACAGATTCCGGCAGACGCGGGCATTAACAATTGCACAATTCCTTGAAATGCGTTACAGCAGAAATTTCAGAATATTTGCCGGCATACTTGCATTTATCTCTGGTTTGTTAAATTTTGGTATTTTCCCCGCGGTAAGTGCAAGATTCATAATTTACTTTTGTGGTTTTCCGCTTAACTTTCAAATTATTGGTTTAAGCATTCCAACATTCCCGGTAGTAATGGCGTCATTCCTTTTAATTTCATTATACTTTGTTTTTTCAGGCGGACAGATTGCAGTTATTATTACAGAATTTATCCAGGGAATTTTTTCCAATCTTACTTTTCTTGTTATCATTATTATTTGCCTGTTTGTTGTAAACTGGGACCAGGTTTACCAGGCTGTTATTACAGCACCAACTGATGCTTCATTAATAAATCCTTACAAGACAAGTGCAGTTCCCGATTTTAATTTCTGGTACTTTCTTATAAATGTAATCGGTGTTATCTATGTTAAGTTATCATGGCAGGGTTCACAGGGATTTAATTCCTCTGCAAAGAGTGCCCACGAAGCAAAGATGGGAGAAGTGCTTGGCAATCTTCGCGATATTCCGAAATGGTTATTCCTTGTTTTAATTCCTGTACTTGCTTATGCAATATTACATCACCCTGATTTTGCAAACACTGCTGCCTCTGTAAATCAGACTTTGTCTGGCGTTGGCAATGAAGCAATTCAAAGCCAGCTTCGTATTCCACTTGTACTTTCAAAAATATTGCCGGTTGGTGTAATGGGAGCTTTTCTTGCTGTTATGGTTATGGCTACAATAGGAACGCATAATTCTTATATGCATTCCTGGGGCAGTATTTTTATTCAGGATGTAATTATGCCATTCAGAAAAAAAGCTTTTGAACCAGAACAGCATTTAAGAGTTTTAAGAATCTCTATACTTGGCGTCTGTATTTTTATCTTTGTGTTCAGTCTGGTATTTCCAATGACTGATTACATCTTTCTTTACTTTGCAATTACAGCAGCTATTTTTGTCGGAGGCTCAGGCGCTGTAATAATAGGAGGTTTGTATTGGAAGAAAGGAACAACCGCCGCAGCTTGGAGCGCTTTAATTGTTGGTTCGGTTGTGTCTGTTGCAGGAATTATACTTCAGCAAATGATCAAGGATTTTCCGATCAACGGACAATATTTCTGGGGGATATCAATGGGTGTTTCTACTTTGGTTTATATTATTGTTTCACTGCTTAACAGAAAAGATGATTTTAACATGGACAAAATGCTCCACAGGGGTGCATATGAAATTAAAGAAGAAACTGTTGTTGTGGATGTAGTTCCTGTAAAAGGATTGAAGATGCTTGGAATGGGAAAAGAATTTACTAAAGGTGATAAGTTTATTTATCTTACCGCTTATACATGGACCTTCATCTGGGTAGTAGTTTTTATAATAGGAACAATCTTTAATCTTTCCGGTGATGTACCGGATTCCTCCTGGATGTCATTCTGGAAAATATTTGTTTATATAAATCTTGCTGCTTCATTCGTTATTATTATCTGGTTTGCTTTTGGTGGAATTAAAGATTTTAAAGAGATGATGCACAGGCTTAGAACTATGGTGCGCGATCATAAAGATGACGGAACAGTAAAACATTCTTAAATTCTTTTTATAGAAAACTAAATATTATTGATCATTGCCGTCAGTTTTAACTGACGGATCAAAAAGTAAAATTTCCTGCTTTAGCCTGCTTAACTAGATTAGGCTTAAGCAGGATTATATTTTAAAAATGGAAAATCCCAAATAAGTTTGAATATAACAGGAGAACACTCATGAATAGACTTGTCATTACTACCCTTCTATTTTTTTCTTCATTAACAATCATAACCGGTCAGTCTGCTGATTCTGTCATTCTAAAACAAGGACTGATGATTAAGCTTAATGAGATTTATACCAACAAAGTTATAGCATCTGATGTGATTGCTGCTTTGGTTGAGACAGATAAGTTCGAAACTCCAAAAGAAAATGAAGCACTTAAATTTAATGATGAACAGGTTGGTGTATGGAAGAAAATCGTTTCCAACGATAACGGCTGGTTTATAAATGATACTCTATACAATGCATATGTATACCTGCAATACAAATCCGATAAAAATGAAATCATACTTTTAGAGGCAATGGGACACAGCGTTGCTTATGTAAACGGAGTAGCACATTCAGGCAATCCTTACAGAACTCAGGATAATTTTGAATCCTGGGGACCAAGGTTTGACTATTCACTCATTCCTGTTAAAGTAAATAAAGGAAATAATGATTTATTATTCGGCTGCAACCGTGCCGGAGTTCTAAAAGTAAAAATTCATACTAATAAAAAAGGATTATACTTTGTTAACCAGGATCTTACTTCCCCGGATATTATTATAGGTGAAGCTGCAAACGCTTTCGGAGCTATCCCGGTAATTAATGCAACAGATGAAACATTGAAAGGTTTATCAATTAAAACCTGGAGCGAAGGCACTGCACCGGAATATTATTCTGTTAAACAAATCAACCCAGTATCAATTTTTAAAACTCCGTTTTTAATTAAACTTCCTGCACAAAACAACCAGGGAAAAATTAAATTCAACATAGAGCTTGTAAGAAAAGATAATTCAAAAGATGAAGTTCTTGCATCAACAGTTATCGAACTGAATGTTTTACCATCCACAGAAAAACACAAAGAAACATTTATAAGCAATCTTGACGGAAGCGTTCAGTATTATGGTGTAACTCCTGCGGTTAATCTTCCAAAAGGAACAAAGCCCGCTTTGTTTTTAAGTTTACATGGAGCAGGTGTCGAGGCAATAAACCAGGCACAGGCTTATAATTTTAAAAACTGGGGATACATTGTATGCCCAACTAATCGCCGCCCGTACGGCTACAACTGGGAGAACTGGGGCAGACTTGACGGACTTGAGGTTTACAATCTTGCAAAAAAGAAATTCAACATTGATGATAACAGGGTTTACCTTACCGGTCATTCAATGGGCGGGCATGGTACCTGGCAGCTCGGAATTAATTACCCGGATAAATTTGCTGCCCTTGGTCCAAGTGCTGGGTGGATAAGTATCTGGTCGTACAGAATAAGACCAACAATGGATTCTTCTGATATTAAAAAAATGCTGCTCCGCTCAACAAAGCACAGTGATACTTATGCCTTTACAACCAACTTAAAACCAAACGGCATTTATATTCTTCACGGTGATGCTGATGATAATGTTCCACCTGAACAGGCAAGATCAATGGTTGAGAATCTTTCTAAATTCCATAAAGATTTTATTTTTTATGAAGAACCAGGTGTTGGTCATTGGTGGGATAATTCCGATGAACCGGGAGCCGATTGCGTAGACTGGATGCCAATGTTTGACTTCTTCTCTCATCATTCTGTGCCTGATAATAATAAAGTACGTTCAATTGATTTTGTCACTGCTAACCTTGCTATCACTTCAAGCAATTACTGGATTGAAATTTTAAACCAGGTTAAACAGCAGATGATGAGCAGAATTAATATTCATCTTGAACCGGGTAACAGAAAGTTTGTTGGCACCACAAGTAATATTCTACGATTAGCTATTGATGCATCAATGTTAACAAACGATGCTCCTGTTTCTGTAAATCTTGATGATCAATTAATTGCAGATATAAAGTTACCTGCTGACAATAGAATCTATCTTTATAATAATAATGGTAAATGGGAAGTAAGCAGCAAACAAGGCGAAGAAAATAAATACCCTGGCCGCCTTGGTAACTTTAGAGAAGTATTGAATAACAATGTTGTTTTTGTTTATGGTACAAACGGCAGCAAAGATGAAAACAAGTGGGCTTACGAAAAAGCAAGATACGATGCCGAGAAGATCTGGTACCAGGGAAACGGCAGCATCGAAATAATAACCGATGAACAATTTGATGCTACTGTATATAAAGACAGAAATGTTGTTCTGTTCGGTAATTCGGAAACAAATTCTGCCTGGACAAAACTACTTAAAGATTCTCCTGTTCAGATAGATAACAAAAAAATTAAAATAGGGGAAAAGGAAATTAAAGGAAAAGATTTAGCTTGTTTAATGATCCGCCCGAGGACAGACAGCAAGATTGCAAGTGTTGCAGTTGTGGCAGGAACAGGTTTGGAAGGAATGCAGCTAGCAAATCTTGCACAGCATTCACACCCTTATCTTAGTTTTCCGGATATAGTTGTTTATAATTCAGGTGTTCTTCAATTTGATGAAAAAGGCGTTAAGTTTGTAGGTTACTTTGGTAATGACTGGTCGCTTCACAATGGTGAGTTTATAAATCAATAATTCGACGGAGTTTAAATGCATAAGAATATATTCCTTCAGGCACTTATTGTTGTAATTATTTTTTCAGTATCTGTTACTGCACAGAAAAAATTAACCGAATATGTTAATCCCAAAATCGGAACCGATGCACACGGACACACTTATCCCGGTGCAGCTTTACCCTTTGGTATGGTACAGCTTAGTCCTGATAATGATATTAAAGACTGGGACTGGTGCTCTGGCTACCATTATTCAGATAATTCAATAATGGGATTCAGCCACACACATTTAAGCGGCACTGGCTGTGCTGATTATGGCGATATTCTTTTTATGCCAACTACCGGAGAATTAAAAACTAATCCAGGGGATAAAAAAATTCCCCGTTCAGGTTACCGCTCTCAATTCAAACATGAAAATGAAATTGCCAAAGCAGGATACTATTCAGTTCTGTTAGAAGATTATAATATAAAAGCTGAATTAACTGTAACCAAGCATGCCGGTTTTCATAAGTACACTTTTCCTAAGTCAGGTCAGTCTCATGTGATTCTTGATCTTGTCCACGGAATTGAAACGCAGGTAAAGGAAGCTGAAATTAAATTTGTGAATGATAAAACCATTGAAGGTTATAAAAGAGTAAGCGGCTGGGCTGCTGACAGAAATGTTTACTTTGTTGCAGAATTTTCGAAACCGTTTAAATCATTCGGAATAATTCAGGATGATAAAAATCTGGGTGACTCAAAAACTGCAAAAGGAAAATTTCTAAAAGCTTTTGTTGATTATGAAACCAATGAGAATGAAGCAGTTCTGCTTAAAGTAGGAATATCTTTTGTAAGTGTTGATGGTGCGAGGAAAAATCTGGCAGCAGAAATAACGGGCTGGGATTTTGAAAAGATTAGAAATGCAGCTGATGATATTTGGGAAAAAGAATTATCCAAAATAACAGTTGAAAGTTCTGACGAAAAAGAAAACACAGTATTCTACACTGCAATGTACCATTCATTACTAACACCAAACACTTTCTCTGATGTTGACGGTAAATATTATGGAATGGACAGAAAGATTCATACCGTTAAAGATTCGGAAATCTTCACAGTATTTTCTTTATGGGATACCTTTCGTGCTGAACATCCGTTGTTTACTATAATAGATCCGGAACGTGATCTTGACATGGTAAAATCCCTAATTGCAAAATATGAAGAATCAGGTTTGCTGCCCGTTTGGGAACTGGCTTCAAATGAAACAGGAACAATGATTGGTTACCACTCAATTCCTGTTATAGCTGATGCATACTTTAAAGGCATTAAAGGTTTTGATGCCGAAAAAGCTTTTGAAGCGATGAAGAAAAGTGCAATGGAAAATAAAAATGGTCTGTCATTTTACAAAGAATATGGGTACATCCCGTCAGATCTTGAACATGAAAGCGTATCAAAAACTTTAGAATATGCTTACGACGACTGGTGTATTGCAAAGATGGCAAAAGCTCTTGGCAAAGAAGAGGATTATAATTATTTCATCAATCGCGCAAAGTTTTATGTAAATGTATTTGATCCATTAACATCTTTAATGCGTGCAAAGAAAAACGGCAGATGGTTTGAACCTTTCGATCCTTATTCTGTAAGCGGCAATTACACTGAAGCCAATGCATGGCAATACAGCTTTTTTGTACCACAGGATGTTAATGGTTTAATTACTCTGATGGACGGTGACGAAAAATTTATTCAGAAGCTGGATGAATTGTTTACAACTAATCCTCAGCTTACAGGAAGATTTCAATCCGATATTACCGGATTGATTGGACAATATGCTCATGGTAATGAACCAAGTCACCATATGGCTTATCTTTATAATTATGCCGGCGCTCCGTGGAAAACACAGGAAAGAGTTTACGATATACTTACAAAGCTTTACACAGATAAACCGGATGGACTTTGCGGTAATGATGACTGCGGTCAAATGTCTGCATGGTATGTTCTAAGCGCATCAGGGTTTTATCCTGTTTGCCCCGGCAACGATGAATATGTTCTAGGAACACCTCATTTCAAAAAAATCACAATCAATACCGGCGGTAACAAAAAATTTGTAATTACTGCGAACAATTTTTCTGAGAAGAATTATTATGTACAATCAGTAAAATTAAATGGTAAAGATTATCCTTATACTTTCATAAAGCATTCTGATATTACCAACGGCGGAGAACTTATTTTTGAGATGGGATCAAAACCATCGGAATGGGGAAAGGAAATTTCCGCAAGACCAAAATCAATTATTGATGTTGATTTTATACCTGTACCCTACCTAACCTCAGGCGAAAGAGTTTTCAAAGATGAAGCGGTTATTACAATTTCATCAGTCGATCAGGATTCGGAAATTTTTTATTCTATAGACGGATCAAATCCAACCGACAAAAAAAATAAATACACTTCGACAATTACATTAAAAAATACTACTGAATTGAAAGCAGTCAGCTTTAAAAACGGAAACTTCAGCAAAGTTGTAACTGCCAGCTTCAACAAGCTGCCGGAAGGCCGGAGTATAAAGCTTAATGCACAGTATCATCATAATTATACAGGCGGCGGCCCAAATGGATTGATTGACGGAATAACAGGCACAGACAATTTTCATACTGACGCATGGCAAGGGTATGAAGGAGTTGACCTTGATGCAGTTATTGATCTTGGTAAGATTGAAAAAGTAAAATCCATAAAAGCAAACTTTCTGCAGAATACCGGCTCCTGGATATTTTTCCCTGCGTATATTGAATACTCAGTTTCAGCAGATGGAAACAATTTTACACCGGCAGGAAGTTTTAATTATAAAGTTGACGAGACAAAACCAGAACAAGGTTTGAAAAGTTTTGAGAAATCACTAGAAGGAATTGAAGCGAGATATGTAAAAGTTTTTGCTAAAAATGTAGGTATTTGCCCACAGTGGCATCCAGGCAAGGGAAGTAAAGCCTGGTTATTTATTGATGAAATTTCCATTAAGTAATTGTTCATTAAAAATATAATTCACTAAATTTGCAATCGATAAAAATATCATAGTGATATTATGAACGGAAAAAAGTTGCTCTCTTTTCATGCACGTGTTGTTAAAGATATTAACGAACAGGTGGTTTTAAAACTCATTCAGGAGAATGAGATCATTTCAAGTTCAGACCTTGTTAAAATAACAGGTATGCGTCCTTCTACAATATTTAATATCCTAAAGGAATTATCTTCACGCGGGTTGGTTTCATTTTTTGGTAAAGGCAACTCAACAGAGAAAGGTGGAAAGAAACCTTATATCTGGAAATTAAACAGGGAAGCAGCTTATGTAATCGGTCTTGATATTGAAGTTGGTGAAATGACTGCTGTAATTCTGGACTTTAACGGAGGCATAATTGCCAGAAGAATTATTAAACTCGAAATCGGCAGAAATGTTGATGAATTAGCAAGTACAATTATTACAGTAGTTGATGCAATCATAATCGAAAATAAAATTGATACGGATAAAGTTTTGGGCCTGGGGGTTGCGTTTGCGGGTGTGGTAGATTATCAGCAAGGCGTTGTTGTTATGTCCAGCATTTTACCCGAAATGAATTTTCCACTATTCGAAAAATTAAGCTCACTCCCATTTCCTGTTTTAATTGAAAATAATGCTAATGCTGCAGCCGTAGGATTAAAATGGAATGGCAATGATAAATCAAAAAGAAATTATATAACTGTTCTTGTTGAAATAGATAAAAATGTAAGTGGGTTGGGAATCGGTATCGTCATTGAAGGTGAACTTTATCACGGCGCTTCCTTCTGTGCCGGCGAGCTCTACCCTCATCTACCGACGCTAAAGGAAATTTTATCAACTGTCCGAAGCAGATTCTCTGAAGGAAAAATTCTTAAAGATTATGTCGCTCCTCTTGAAACTATAGATATAGAGCTGCTTTTAGAAGCAGCAAAAAATGGTGATGAAATTGCAAAACTTGTATTTTCAATGATTGGAAATATTGTTGGACAAACAATTAGTCCCGCAGTAGCACTATTAAATCCGGATACATTGATCATAACCGGTATTGTTTCCGAGATGGCAGAAGTAGTGATTAATTCCGTCCGCAAGGCAATCGAGATGAGAGTTTTATCGATAGCAAATAATACTCTGAATATACTTGTTGATAAACATCATCATTACTCTGTTGCAGTAGGGGCAGCAGCATTGATTCTTGAAGATTATTTCAGATTACCTTTTGCGAAATAAAAGACGAATTTACCAGCATCCTTTTCAAAAGATAATATACTTATCTCTTCCGCAAGTTAAGGTTTAACCAAGTAAAACAATTTCGATAATTTCAGTCTGAAATAAACTGGAGTATCTCAACTTAGTCATACCAGCATAAAATTTATCTTAAAGCGGGCAAACGATTTGCTTTTTAATAAAATAAACTATAACTTAGCGCCAGGTTAATTTTAGAAAAAAATAAATAAAGTGTTTCTCTTGAAATATATGGTTTTCCCACCTTCTAAATAATTGTTAAATTCTTTGAAGTCGGATCGACACTTCTCCCGGCTTATGTAGAAAGAAATACAATGAACTTGGGAAACACCCGTTAGTATTTACAGCCCGGAGGCTATTTATGAATTATGGTTACTTTTCTGATGACGGAAAAGAGTTTATAATTACAAACCCGAAAACACCTACTCCCTGGATAAATTATATTTATAATGGAAATTACTTTGCTACAATATCAAATAATGCCGGCGGAATAAGCTATTTCAAAAATCCACTGCACGGAAGAATAACCAGATACAGAATTAATGACGTACCACCTGACCGCCCCGGAAAATATATTTATGTAAAAGATAAAGACACAAAAGAATTATGGAGCTTATCCTGGCAACCTGTTGGTAAAAATAGCGAGGCATATAAAACAATCCACGGATTCGGATACACACGCATTGAATCTGAAATTGAAAAAATAAATTCTTCTGTTTTGTACTTTGTCCCTTTGGATGATAACAGGGAAATCTGGAAAGCCTCTGTTAAAAATAATTCAAATAAAACCCGCCGTTTATCTTTATACGGTTATGTTGAGTTTGCACTTGGACATGGAATGATCGACATTATAAATCAATGCGATGATCAGCATTTTAACCGTGTTCACTTTGATAAAAATCTAAATTCAATTTTCGCTACAAAGACATACTGGGTAACACAATCAAGCGGTACACAACAGCAGGAAAACCAGGAATGGGATCAATGGGCATTCTTCAGTGTTAATCAACCTGTTATTAAATACGAAACCTTACGCGAACGATTTATTGGTTTGTACAGGAACGAAAACAATCCCGAAGCAATTGAAAAAGATAATCTGACTTGCAAGGATACGGATTTTGGAAACACTGTCGGTGTGCTTCAGGTTGATATAGAATTACTTCCCGGTGAGTCCAAAGATGTAATTTTCTCGCTGGGTGTAATTCCTAAAACAGAATTTGAATCCCAGAAAAACTCAACTCTTAAAAAATATACTTCTATTGATGAAATTGATAATGCATTAAACAAAGTAAGATCCTGGTGGGAAGGCTTTTTTAACCATGCCAAAGTTGAAACATCAGACAAAATATTAAATACTTTCATGAATTACTGGATTCAATACCAGGCAAGAGTTGCTTTTGATGTTGGAAGAGTTGCAAGTTTTTATTATTGGGGAATAAGCCGCGGTTTCGGCTTCAGGGATACTTCGCAGGATGTAATAGCAGTAACAATATCGGATCCTGAAAAAGCAAAAGAAAGAATTTTATTTTTAGCAAAACAGATGTTTACAGACGGCAGAGCTTATCATCATTTTTATAATGAAGGAGCCGGAGAATTAACCAAGCATTGTGATGACCCGCTGTGGTTCATACTTGCAGTTACTGTATATATCCAGGAGACGGGTGATTTTTCAATCCTTGAACAACTTGCCCCCTTTGCCGATAATAGTGAAGGAACTATCCTTGAGCATATGTTTGCAGTGGTTAAGTTCGTGGAGAATAATCTTGCAAAACATAATCTTCCTTTCTTTGGCAGAGGAGATTGGAACGATACTCTTGATTATATTGGTGGAGATGACGGCGGTGAAAGTGTTTGGGGCGCTATGTTTTATGTTACAATGCTTAACCGGTTCATGGATCTCTTGGAAAACATAAAAGTAGAAAGCAAGGACATAAAAGTTTTACGTGACAAAATTAGCAAGAGTATAGATGATTATTGCTGGGATGGCGAGTGGTATATTCGTGCGTTCGGAATGAATGACAAGAGGATTGGCTCAAAAGCAAATAAGTACGGAAAGATTTTTATAAATACTCAAAGTTGGCCCGTACTTGCAAAATTGCCTGATAAAAAAAGATTAATTTCCGCTCTTGATAGTGCAAAAAAATATCTTGATTCGGAATACGGTCCAAAAATATGTGCACCTGCATTCAGAGAAATTGACCCTAACATTGGTTTGATTACAAGATGCGTGGCAGGTAAAAAAGAAAATGCAGCCGTCTTTAATCACCCTACCTGCTGGTTAATCCAGGCTGAGTGCCTGATGGGCAGGGGCAATCAGGCTTTTGAATATTTCAAAAAACTTCTTCCTAATAGGGTTGACTCAGATATCTATCAGGCTGAGCCATATGTTTACTCTCAGTATATTACAAGCGATGAACATGGTGAACCGGGTAAAGCAAGTCATTCCTGGCAAACCGGAACTGCTTCCTGGATGTACAGAATTGCATTTGATTACATTACAGGAGTAAGGCCAACTTACCCGGGCTTAATGATAGATCCCGTAATACCTTCTGAATGGAAATCATTCAAAGTAGAGAGAAAATACAGAGGCACTGTTTATAAAATTGAAGTTGAGAATCCGGATGGTGTTGAACACGGAGTAAAGCAAATTAGCGTTGACGGAAAGGTTATTCAGGGAAATGTTCTACCTGTGACCGGAACAGAGGTATGTTATGTTAAAGTTATTATGGGAAATTAAAACAACAATATTCTCTGCCTGATCCGGTTGTTTTCAAAATAGCATTCACGAATCTATTAAAAACTCTGCCGGAATAAGAAATTATTCTGACAGATATTTTTTATTATCAAAAAGTATTTTACATGAGAAAAAATTCACCACAAATTTCTGCCGCAATATTTTTTTTAATTATTCTTGCTTCCCCACTTATTCAAAATATCAAGGCTGAAATTCCATCTGCCGGAAACAACAAAGTTGCCTATTATGTTTATGATTCAGGAGGACCTGATCATTATCCGCTTACATCTTTTACGGATGAAGCGAATGTAGTTGTACTGTTTGAAGGCAAGTTATGGGAATTGGCAGATTCAGTTCATTATGAAACCGGTTGGATGAGAAACGTTAATTATCACTATTACAGTGAAATAATAAGAGATGTAAGAATCCTGCAATCAAAGGGCGTAAAGGTGCTTATTAATGTTGATGATGCAGCTTCATGGAGCACAGCAACACCATTTACAACTTATGATGGAATTGCATATGATTATAAACAGTTCGCAGCATTTATAAAAGCTTGTGCAATTGATTCTTTACATCTTGATGGTATTTCCCTTGATATTGAACATGGGGCATCTTGGAATGAACCATATAAGAATTTGTTAATGGAACTTGGTAAATATTTCGGACCTAAGTCTTCCGACAGTTCTTCACAGATGTATATTGCAGCAATATATACTGGCGGGGCACCGGGTTCCTCACTTGGTAAATCCGCGGAAGTAACTTCATATATGAATTTTATTATGGATATGGCTTATTTTAATTACAATTATATAAATCGTTTTAACCAATGGGCTAATTCAATTGGTACAACAAAAACTATGATTGGCGTTCTTAATGATTATTTTACCATGGATTATGCAACAAGTGTTGCAAAGTGGCAGCCGTCTATGGGTACAAAAGCGGGAGTCATGGTTTATGCTGCCAATAATCTTAAGTCTTACACTGATTCGGTTTTCAGATCACTTTCTGTTCCTTCTACAGATGTGAATGAACCAGAACAAAATATTCCTCAGAATTATGCCTTGCTGCAGAACTTTCCAAATCCTTTTAATCCTTCCACTACTATTTCGTATTCATTACCGCAAACCGGAAGAGTTAGTTTGAAGGTTTATGATTTGCTTGGAAGTGAGATACTAACTTTGGTGAATGAAGAAAAACCTGCCGGAAATTATAATGCAGAATTTTCCGCCGAAGGAGGACCCACCTCTGGCGGAAATGGTTCTGCACTTTCAAGCGGAGTATATTTTGCCAGACTGATTGTTGAAACAGAAAATAATAAATCATATACTAATACCATTAAAATGATGCTAAGTAAATAAAAATATCTTTTCATCACCTTAAAAGAAAAATCAATATGCTAAAACGAAATACAAAAAACCCAATTCTTACACGCACGGACATTCCTGACATTCAGCCAAATGTTGTTGATGTTTCATCAGTCTTTAATCCTGGTGCAGTTAAATATAATGGCAAATATATTCTTCTGCTTCGTGTTCAAAACAGGGGAAGAGAAACTTTTATTATGCAGGCAGAAAGCGATAACGGTGTTGATTTCAAAGTTGAAAATAAAATTGTTGATTTTAAAGGAATTGAAAAGATTAAAGAGAAAATTTATCACATCTACGATGCGCGTATTACAAAGCTGGAAGATAATTATTATGTTATGTTTGCAATGGATATGGATGCAGGCTGCTCATTAGGACTTGCAAAAACTAAATCATTTAAAGAGTATGAATTTCTTGGTATAGTTTCCGATGGAGATATCCGCAACGGTGTTTTATTCCCCGAAAAAATAAATGGTAAATATGTACGCTTCGACAGACCAAATAAAGTTCAACTTGAAGGCGGACCGTCGTCAGGCAATACAATCTGTATGTCAGAATCTGATGATTTGATGAAATGGAAAACAGTAAAAGCAGTTATGAGTGGACGATTCCATTACTGGGATGAAAATATCGGCTCAGGTCCTTCTCCTGTAAAGACAAGAGAAGGCTGGTTACATATTTTTCACGGAGTTGCAACTCATTTTGCCAGTTCTAATATTTACCAGGCCGGCGTTTCTCTTCATGATTTAAATGACCCTTCCATTATAATTGGAAGAGGAAAATATAACATACTTGAACCAAGAGAAATATTTGAGTTGACAGGTCAGGTACAGAACGTTGTGTTCCCCAGCGGAATGATAGTGGAAGAATTTGATAATGAAGGTTATGCTAAGCCTGAAAGTAAAGTACTGGTTTATTATGGCGCAGCAGATACAGTTGTGGGTCTTGCAACTTCAACCATTAAAGAATTAATTGAAGCTGCCAAATTATAAATTTCTTCTTTGCGTCTTTGTTCCACCTGCAGGCGGATTTACGGTGAATTAAACAAGAGTAATTTTTAACAACAGAAATTATCCCGGATAGTTAATATGATGAAATCATTTGTTATACTTTTTCTATCGGCCACTATTTATTTCGCTCAGTCAATACCAAAACCATCAATTGAATTTTCACCAAAGAAATATATTTGTTACAAATCAGATGAGGCTTTAACTGTTGATGGAAATATTACAGAACAATCGTGGGAAAAGGCAGAATGGACTGATGATTTTATTGATATTGAAGGGCTTGCAAAACCAATTCCCAGATTCAGAACACGCTGTAAAATGCTGTGGGATGAAAATTATTTTTTTGTAGCGGCAGAAATATCCGAACCTGATATATGGGGTTACCTAAAAAACCGTGATGATATTATTTTCTTTGATAATGATTTCGAAATCTTTATCGATCCGGACGGTGATACCCACCGATACAGTGAATTTGAAATGAACGCTTTAAATACTGTCTGGGATCTTTTTCTTGTTCTTCCCTACAGGGATACTAAAAATGCAGCAGTTCATAACTGGGATATAAAAGGATTAAAAACAGGCACTTCAATTAACGGCACTGTAAATAAAGCCGGTGATAAAGATGTTTGCTGGACAGCAGAAGTTGCATTTCCGTGGCAGGCTTTTAAGGAGATTGCGGAAACTTCTGTCCCTCCAAAAAATAATGATCAATGGCGTGTTAATTTCTCACGTGTTGAATGGAAGACTGAAGTGAAAGATGATAAGTATGTAAAGCAAATTAATCCTGCTACAGGCAAATCATATCCTGAGGATAATTGGGTATGGTCACCGCAGGGTGTTGTAAATATGCATTACCCTGAAATGTGGGGATTCGTTCAGTTTGCCGATGCAATAGTTGGAAATAAAAAAGTTTCTTTTGTTAATAATCCTGATGAAGAAGTTAAGTGGTTTTTAAGAGAAATTTATTATAAGCAATGCGCTAACTTTGAAAAGAATAAAAAGTATTTGACGAGTTTTGAAGAACTTAATATTGATAAAAAAAATATTCCAGGATTTTTATTTCCTCCTGTAATTGAATGCACATCAAATATGTTTGAAGCTTCAATTCAATCAGAAGATGGTACAAAGATAATTCATATAAGGAATGACGGCTTAACCTGGATTTCAGAAATAAAGAAGTAATTTTTAACCTTTTAACTTTTCAATCTTTTTAACAAAGAATATGAATAACCGCCCATCAATAGAAGATAGAAAATTTACAAGTGCTGTAATTGAAAATAAGATTTCAGAAGTAAAAGATTTTATTGCCGATAAAGAATTAGCTTCTCTTTTCGAAAATTGCTTTCCCAATACGCTTGATACAACTGTAAATTTCAAAATTGAAAATGGTGTGCCGGATACGTTTGTAATTACTGGTGATATTAATGCGATGTGGCTGCGCGATTCAAGTGCACAGGTATGGCCTTACCTCAACTTTATAAATGAAGACTCATCTTTGACAGACATGATCCGCGGAGTAATTAACCGGCAGACGAAATGTATCCTGCTTGATCCTTATGCAAACGCATTTACAGATGGAGATGTAAGTAGTGAATGGGCAGACGATTTTACAGAGATGAAGCCGGGAGTTCATGAGCGTAAATGGGAAATTGATTCCCTGTGCTACCCTGTTCGTTTAGCTTATTCATATTGGAAGACTACAAATGATTCATCGTGTTTTACTGATGAGTGGAAAAAGGCAGCTAAGTTAATTGTAAAAACATTTAAAGAGCAGCAAAGAAAAAATGATCGCGGTACATACAGATTTGGAAGAGCAACTTCCTGGAGTACTGATACTGTTCCGGGCAATGGTTTCGGTAATCCGGTTGAGCCTGTTGGTTTAATTGTTTCTGTTTTCAGGCCCTCAGATGACGCAACAATTTTTCCTTTCCTTATTCCCTCAAATTATTTTGCTGTAATTACACTTAGAAAAATTGCTGATATTTTTACTAAGCTTTTCAACGAAGATGAATTCGCTTCGGAATGTGTAAGCTTAGCAGCAGAAATTAAGAATGCCATAAAGCAATATGCAATTGTTGATCATCTCCACTTTGGAGAAATATTCGCATACGAAGTAGATGGCTTTGGAAATAAATTATTTACGGATGATGCTAACATTCCTAATCTATTATCCCTTCCCTATCTTGAATGCTGTTCTCAAACCGATAAAGTTTATTTGAACACACGAAATTTTGTGCTTAGCAGATTCAATCCGTATTTCTTTAAGGGAAATGCTGCAGAAGGAATCGGAAGCCCTCACACATTAGTAAATAAAATCTGGCCGTTAAGTATTACGATGAGAGCTTTAACAAGCAATGATGAAGAAGAAATTATCCATTGCCTGAATTACCTGAAATCCTCACATGCTGGTATGGGATTTATGCACGAATCATTTGATAAAGATAATGCTAAAGATTTTACACGCAGTTGGTTTGCATGGGCAAATTCTCTCTTTGGTGAGTTGATATTACAACTCTACAACGAAAATCCATCTTTACTTAAGCGAAAACAATACTATTAAAATATTTCAAAATAAATCAGAAGCATCATGAAACCACTAAAATTATTTTTCCTGCCTTTAATTTTTCCGTTCATTCTTTTAGCTCAAACAGAACCTAGTTATAAAAATCCAAATCTTCCAATTGAAGAAAGAGTAAATGATCTTGTTTCAAAGATGACACTTGAAGAAAAAGTATCACAAATGATTTACAACTCTCCTGCTATTGAGCGGCTTGGTATTCCGGCTTATAACTGGTGGAACGAGGCTTTGCACGGAGTTGCGCGTAACGGAATCGCAACTGTGTTTCCACAGGCAATTGGTCTTGCTGCAACATGGGACAGAGATTTAATTTACAAAGCAGCAACAGTAATTTCTGATGAAGCGCGTGCAAAGTATAACCAGGCAATAAGTAAAAACAAAAGAGGAATTTACCAGGGAATTACTTTATGGTCTCCTAACATTAATATTTTCCGGGATCCGCGCTGGGGACGCGGTATGGAAACTTACGGTGAAGATCCTTTCTTGACAGGAGAAATTGGAAACGCTTTTGTTAAAGGCTTACAAGGAACAGATTCCAGATATTTAAAAACTATTGCAACACCAAAACACTTTGCTGTTCACAGCGGCCCTGAACCCGAACGCCATACTTTCAACGCAATAGTAAGTGAATATGATTTAAGAGAAACATATCTTCCCCATTTCAAAAAATGTGTCCAGGAAGGAAAAGCATATTCCGTAATGTGTGCGTATAACCGCTTTCGTGGGGATGCATGCTGCGGAAGTGATCCTTTACTAAAACAAATTCTTCGCGATGAGTGGAATTTCAAAGGACTTATTGTTTCTGATTGCTGGGCAATTCCTGATATGGTTAACTTTCATAAAATTGTTAATTCAAATGAAGAAGCTGCGTCCATTACTGTTAAAGCCGGTACCGACCTTGAATGCGGAAATGCTTATCCTGCTTTGGTAAATGCTGTAAAGCTTGGTTTGATAAACGAAAAAGATTTGGACATTTCAGTTAAAAGAGTATTTGAAGCAAGATTCAGACTCGGGATGTTTGATCCGCCTGAAATGGTACCGTATTCTAAACTGACTAAAGTTGATACTGATGAAAACAAATCTATCGCACTTGATGTAACAAGAAAATCAATTGTCCTTCTTAAGAATGAAAACAATCTTCTTCCTTTAAATAAAAATATTAAAACCATCGCTGTTATTGGTCCGAATGCAGATGATGTTGAAGTATTACTTGGGAATTACAATGGCTTTCCTTCAAATCCTATTACGCCATTACAGGGAATTAAAGATAAACTTCCGGGAGCAGAAATAATTTACGAGCGGGGCTGTGACCTAACTGAATATATGCCTTCATTTGAAATTGTTGATGAGGCTTTCCTTTATACTTCAAACAGTAAAAAAGAGAGAGGGTTGGTTGGAGAATATTTTGACAACAGAGATTTTACCAGCCAGCCTTCTTTTACAAGAGTTGACAGTAAAGTTGATTTTGCATGGTGGGATGGAGCACCTTCTGATAAATTTGATCCTGATAATTTTGGTGTTCGCTGGTCAGGAATAATAGTACCGGAAAGGAGCGGACAATATTTTCTTGGTGGATACGGATTCAATGGATTCAGGATTTATTTTGAAGATACATTACTCGTCAAGTTTGACGGTGAATTCGATCCTGTTAAAACATATGCTTCGCTAAACCTTGAAGCGGGTAAAGCATATAAAATCAAAATTGAATTCTATAAAAAGCTTCGTTACTCTTTTATGCAATTAATCTGGTCTGTTCCGGATAATGAACTTGAAGAGAAAGCACTAGCAGCAGCCAAAAAATCTGATGCTGTAATTATGATAATGGGATTATCCCCGCGCCTGGAAGGTGAAGAACTACGGCTTGATATAAAGGGCTTCAAAGGTGGAGACAGAACAACTCTCGATTTGCCTGAAGTACAATTAAATTTAATTAAGAAGATTCATTCAACTGGCAAACCTGTTATTCTTGTTTTATTAAACGGAAGCGCTCTTTCAATCAACTGGGAAAATGAAAATATTCCTGCCATACTCGAAGCGTGGTATCCGGGACAAGCAGCAGGTACTGCCATTGCAGATGTTATCTTCGGAGATTATAATCCTTCAGGAAAACTTCCTGTAACTGTTTATCAATCCGTTGATCAGCTACCGGGATTTTCTGATTATGGTATGACCAGCAGAACATACCGTTATTTTAAGGGTGATGCATTATATCCGTTTGGCTACGGATTAAGTTTTACAAAATTCGGTTATAAAAATATTTTATTAGATAAGCCAGTCATTGATTGCAATGAAACAACATCAGTTTCCATTGACGTTACCAACACTGGTAAATCAAATGGTGAAGAAGTAGTTCAATTATATATTAAAGCATTAACTGATACTTCAACAGTTAAAACATTAAAGGGATTTAAACGAATCTCTCTTGATGCAGGTGAAACAAAGAAAATTAATTTTACTTTAACACCCGAATTATTATCAAGGTGGATTGATGGAAAAGGTTTTTCTGTAGAAGCTGATAAATATAGAATAATGATTGGTTCGTCTTCTGCCGAAATAGATCTTCATCAAATTGATCTTATTGTAGAATGAATTTTATTTCAAGAGATGAAAATACTATTCAGTATTTTCATCTCTTCATTTTATTAACGAATAAATTGCCCAAATAAGAAATCCCCTCCTCTTTCTTATCTAATATAAAATTCATCTCTTATGTTACCTTCGGTTTATTCAATTATAAAATAGAAAAGCCACAAACACGTCCAATTTTAAACTTTTAAATAAGTTTAAATTGAGTATTGCGTTTTAAATCTATTTGGTTTATTTTTATTTCGAAAAAACTAACCGTCCTTTTGAAACATTAGCTTGAAGGAGGCAGAATGTTAAAAAGATTTACTCTAAACTCTTTTCTGATTTTATTTATACTTCAAATAATAACATACACTTCAACATTGGCTGCACGTAACGGCAGCATTAAAGGAACAATTACAGATGCACAATCTGGTGATGCCTTACCTTATGCAAATGTTGTCTTAATGGGAACAAGCTTTGGTGATGCTGCAGATTCAAAAGGCAATTACTCTATTCCCAACGTTCCGCCTGGTAATTATACACTTAGAGCAAGCTACTTGGGTTATAAAAACATTGATCTTTCAATAAATCTTTCAGATGGACAAACTTTAATACATGACTTTGAACTCTCTGTGGAAGGTGTTATTGGAAGTGAAGTAGTTATAACAGCACAGGCAAAAGGACAATATGAAGCTATCAACGAACAATTAAATTCCATTGCGATAAAAAACGTAGTTTCGCTTGCCAAGATACAAGAATTACCAGATGCAAACGCTGCTGAATCAGTAAGCCGTTTACCTGGCGTTTCACTTCTTAGAACCGGTGGAGAAGGTTCAAGAGTGGTTGTACGAGGTTTATCTCCACAATATAATCGTGTTACTATGGACGGAGTTGAACTTCCCGCCAACTTTACTTCTAATGATCCGAATGACCACAAAGAAGAATTGACTAACAGCGACGAACTATCAGTATCCGGTGATAGATCAACTGATTTAAGTATGATCTCATCAAATATGCTTGGAGGCATTGAAGTAATTAAAGCCATTACTCCTGATATGGATGCAACCGTATTTGGTGGGGTTGTAAATTTTTCTATGAGGAAAGCCCAAAAGGATGAATTTGAAAAACCAAATTTCGAATTACAAACTCAAGGGTCATATAATAATTTAAAAGACACCTATAAAGATTATAAAGTTGTTGGCTCTTATGAACAACGTTTCTTTGATAATAGTCTGGGTGTTTTTGTTCAGGGTTCATCAGAAGAAAGAAATCTGAGTGATAACCAATTAAGCGCAGATTATAATTTTACTGGCAGATTAAACATCACAGAAGAAGGTAATCCAGAATTTCAAAATATGACATTAACCGATACGCAACGAGATCGTAACAGATACGGTGCTATGCTTGTTCTTGATTATGCTTATGAATCCGGTAGTATTGGATTTTTGAATTTCTTTAGCAGAAGCAAAACACACGCCATAAACAGGAATCAGTCATATTATTTATTAGATGATGATGTTTATTTCTCAGCTTTAAATTCCAACAATACTTTAGATGTATATAGTAACTTGCTTAGTATTAAGCAAAATCTTTTCGGTTTTGATATAGACGCAAGACTTTCTCACTCTTATTCTGTTTCAGATAACCCGGAAGATGTTAATTTTAATTTTTGGCAAAACGGTGCTGGCCTCACAAGTAAATACTCATCTTTAAAATACAAAACAACAAAAGAAATTGCGGCAGCTGCAACACTTAATCCGGCAAATGCAGTCTTCTTTAGTATTTATAATAATAATAGTATTTCAAAAGACCGAACACTTAATGCAGGTATAGACTTATCCAAGGATATCACCTTCTCAGATAATCTCACAAGTAAAATTAAAATTGGTGGGGCATATCAATATCGTGATCGCTCCTATGGTTACAACCAAAGTAGCGGCTCAGTATTTTATGATGATGGTGGACAAGTTAATGCAGCCATTTTAAGAGCATTTCCACAGTTTGGAAGCAGCATAACAGCAGAAAGCTTTTATGATCCGGGCTACAGTTATGGTGATTTTCTTAAAGGTGATTTCACAATGATCAATCCTCTTAATGTTGGTTTAATGCTTAATGTAATAGAAGTTGCCAAGCAAAGCCCTGGTACTGGAAATGGCGGTGGATATAAAGCACACAAATTAGCTTCATTAAAAGATGATTATTCCGGACATGAAGCCAGAAGCGCAGGATATGCAATGGCAACTGTGAATATTGGAGAGATGTTTATACTTGTACCGGGTGTTCGTTATCAAAACCTAACAACAACATATACTGGAATAAGAGGCGAAGCTGTTCCGGGAGGATTGCAATATACAAATGCAGAAGAGACAATATCTCATGGTTATTGGCTCCCAATGTTGCACTTCCGCTTTAAACCAAATGAATGGTTCCAGTTACACTTTGCTTATACTAATACGCTCAATTATCCTGATTATAGTACAATTATTCCTAAGTATTATATTGGCGCTAATTTTATTGAATACAATAATTATAAATTGAAGCCTGCTACTTCTGAGAATTTCGATTTGTTTTTAACTGCTTATTCAAATGAAATCGGATTACTTTCTGTAGGAGGATTCAAGAAAAGAATTGAGAATTTAATTTTCTCTACCAGAACATATCCAAAAGATTTCAGTGCTTATCCTGATTTGTATGGAATACTAAAAGACAGGAAAGAATCTTTTACTCTTTTCACTTATATCAACAATCCGATTCCTATTGATGTTATTGGAATTGAATCCGAATGGCAAACACACCTCTGGTATCTTCCAGAACCATTTAATGGAATTGTTCTGGATATAAATTACACTCATATATTTTCAGAAGCTAAATATCCTAAAACATATTTAGTAACTGTCTTGGATACAATCA
The DNA here is from genome assembly GCA_964537965.1 of uncultured Melioribacter sp. GTDB lineage: Bacteria > Bacteroidota > Ignavibacteria > Ignavibacteriales > SURF-24 > SURF-24. The sequence continues at coordinate 33,188 of CAZIDB010000004.1, forward strand.
CTTACCTGCCAACAATAACAGCGGTTGATACTTCCTATGAGGACCGTTTATTAAATCAACCCAATGATATTGTTAATATTTCACTTGGTTATGATTATGCTGGTTTTTCATTACGCGCTTCTATGCTATATCAAGATAATATCTTTAAGAAGCCTGATTTCTGGTCACAAAACAGAGTTCATTCAGATAAATACATCCGTTTCGATCTTTCTATTAAACAAACACTTCCTTGGTATGGATTACAAGTCTACCTCAATTTAAACAATATTACAGGAGAGGATGATATAGATATAAATCAGAAGACTGGTTTTACTACTTCGGAACAACGATATGGAATGACTGCGGACATAGGATTAAGGATGAATCTATAAATTTTAAATAATATACCAGAGTAAAATGAATTTGCTTATGGAATAAGGTAAAAGATATTTCAATAGGATTAATAAATAAGTTAAAAATTAAGTTCACTAAATCACTAACATTAAAAAGGAGAATTACATGAAGAAGCAATACGCTTTTCTTTTCTTGTTCTTAATAGCTATGATGGCTACGGTTTCAGCACAGTCTACAACAGATACTGTGTATATCCCGGGTGCTCAGTCTCTTAATATCAGTAATATTATTAATGCTGATACTTCCGTGACATCATCTCGTGTTTATGTGTTAGACCGTGGTGCTATTTATTATATTGACAAAGCATTTGAACTTACACACTCAAGCAAATTTATTGCAAAAGGCGATGCAACAAAAAGACCTCCGGTTCTTGCCACTGCAGTCCGCGCAGATGGTTCAAATGAAGAATGGTATTTCAAATTAATTAAACCAGGCATTAGCGTTGAATTAAATGACCTTTATTTACTTTCTATGCGACCTGATGGAAAAACTCTTGGATGGAGCCGTGCTATTCACATTGGAGCCAGCAATACAGCAGTTAAGCTAAGAAGAGTAGTATTTGATGCCTGGACAGAAGCTTGTATCCGTGTAGATGGAGCAAGTTGGGTTAAACTTGATGTACAAGATTGTCACTTCAGAAATATGCAGCATTCAACCTCATATTTTGGTGGTCAGGTATTCCTTTCCGGAGGTACCGATGATGCAGATACTACCATTTTTGTTAACAATACTTTCTTTGGGTGCCAGTCCTATCTTTTTTCTTTACGTGGTTATGATAAATTTTCAGTTTTTGAGCACAACACAATTGTTTACAGTGTTGTAAATCCATTTTTAATTAATCGCGCTCAGAACTTACACATGAAAAATAATATATTTTATGCAGCACATGCCTGGGGTGGAGATCCTGAACAAGTTATTGGTAACTGGATGAATTGCTTCCCTGATACAACAGCTTCAAGTATAATTAATTTTTGGGTTAAAGGAACCTACCTTGGTGATGTAAGCTTAACAGGTCCGGAAAGAAATGATGAACCATCATTAGGAATTGTATTTGACCCATCAAAAAGAGTTGATGAAATAAAAAGTAACATATATTACAATCCTGATCAGCTTGTTAGTTTTTATAATACCTGGAATGATACTGTTACTGCCTATGATAGCGTTGAAGTATGGCATGGTCCAAAACAGTATTTGAAAAGAGTGCTTACATTGGTTCCATGGATAAATCCAACAGGCTATACCATTGTAGATTCCCTTACAAATCCGAATATAGGATCAACACAGTATTCTCCTTATGTAACTATAGAAGATGGCATTAATGTAAACCCGGGATTTACTGATGCCGGAGTTGTTGGACATGTAAGTGAATTAGTTGGATATGTACAGCGTATAGCATCTCGCTCATTAGACAATCCATGGCATTATGAACTAAACTTCCCGCCAAAATGGCCCATTCCAGAAAATTTAGGTTATGGTAATGCTTCACTTATCCATGGTGGTACAGATGGTTATGCACTTGGTGATTTGAACTGGTTCCCTGATCAAAAAGCCACTTATGTTGTTGGTGTTGAAACTATTTCGAAGAATGTTCCTGAACAATATAAACTTTCTCAGAACTATCCTAACCCGTTCAATCCTGAAACAAAGATTGAATTCAATATTGCAAAAGAAGGTTATGCTAAAGTTGTTGTTTATAACATACTTGGTCAGAAAATCAGAACTCTTCTTAACCAGGACTTCAAAGCTGGCAGCTACAGTGTAACCTGGAACGGTAAAGATGATTTCGGCAGACAAGTATCAACCGGAGCTTATTTATATTCACTTGAAACAGAATCATTCAAATCAACAAAGAAAATGATCCTGATGAAGTAATTAGTCTTTTCTCTTCAGAAGTCTCCTCCTTCTAGAAAGTAAGCCGCCCTGGATTAAATTCCGGGACGGCTTTCTGTTTTTAACTCCTTCACAATTATTATTTATCTCATTAAAATCTCCCAAAGAATAAAAAACAAAATTCCGCTGGAATATTTTCTTACTTCATCTGTCTAATAAATTGATTATGCTCTTCCTTTTAGTAAAGCCGATTATAATTCAGTTAATGACAGATAAATAGATAATAACATAAATTTATTTCGAGGTAAATATGAATTCATTAAAAAGGACTTCTGTTTTTAAAATTATATCGGTCTTTATAATTATCATACTTGTTTTCTCTGCCTCTGCTTTATACGGACAAACTTATTCTCAAAGCAGCGGCACCTCTACTTTATCAGGTCAGACATATTCTTCACCTAATGCTGATTTATCTGCAGTTAAAGTAACCGGTGGTACGTTAAATCTTTCTAACTCAACTATCTCTTCTTCAGGCAATACTTCTTCAACTGATAACAGCAGCTTTTACGGTCTTAATGCTGTTGTACTTGCCTATACCAGCAGCGGCACGGCCATAATTAATTCTTCCAATAATGTTATCTCTTCTACCGGCACAGGTGCAAATGGTATTTTTGCTTACGGCACTGCTGTTGTTACTACCACTAACGATAAATTTACCCACACCGGTGGTGGTGGTCATGCAATTATGTGCAGCGGTGGCGGAATCATTACTGTTGTTAATGATACTGCTGTTACTTCCGGTGGTAGTTCCAGTACTATTGCAACTGACAGAGGCAGTGGAACTATTACTGTTAACGGCGGCTCTTATACTGCAAACGGCAACAATTCTGCTGCAATTTACTCAACTGGTATAATTACCTGTACAGATGCTACTCTGGTTGCAAATGGTGCTGAGGCTCTTGTAATTGAAGGTTCTAATAATATCGTGCTGAACAATTGTACTGTGTTAGGTACTTACAACAAATGGGGTGCTTTGCTTTACCAAAGTATGTCCGGTGATGCTGATGGTGTTGATGGAGTACTGACTATAAATGGCGGATCATTTACTTACACGGGTACAAAAGGAGGTATGTTCTATAATACAAACTCAACCGCCTGGATTACTCTTAATGGTGTAACTCTGAACAATAGCTGCGACACATTGATTAAATGTATAAAAGGTAGCTGGGGCGGTTCAACTGCTTCAAGCGGTGGTATTACACACCTAACAACAAACAACCAGGTTTTATCCGGCTTAATTCACGTTGATGCTTACAGTACGAATTATGATTCGCTTCTTAATGCTTCTTTGTTTGCAGGAGCAATTAACAATTCAAATACAGGTAAGTTGGTTTCACTTACCATGGATGCAACAAGTACGTGGACCGTAACAAAAACCTCATACCTTACAATCATTTTAAACAGTGCTGGTATTTCTGGTACTACCTGTACAAACATAATTGGCAATGGTAACAGTGTTTATTATGATGAAACTAATTCTGCCAATAGTTATCTGGCCGGTTTAACTTATTCTTTAGTAAACGGTGGGTATTTAAGACCTTTATCATCAACTACGTATGTTGAAGAATCTGATGAAACTTCTCCAACAGAATGGCAGCTTGGACAAAATTATCCTAATCCGTTTAATCCATCCACTACAATTAATTTTCTGGTACTAACCACAGGGTTAGTTACTCTAAAGGTTTATAATATTCTTGGTAAAGAAATAGCAACTTTGGTAAATGATATTATCCCGGCTGGTAATTATAGTGTTGCATTCCAGGCAGCAGGCAATGACCTTTCAAGCGGAACTTATATTTATGAATTAAGAAGCAACTCTTTTGTTTCAAGGAAAAAAATGTTATTCGTCAAATAAATATTAACTATATATTTTCCTAAGCATACAACATCCACATAATGCAGAAAGCATTTGTGTTTCCAGCTTTATTTACTTTGATAATTTTCTGATGTAACACCATACGAACTTAATAGGTCTACTTGTTCTACGATAGAAATATTAGGAATGTAAAAGCGGATTTCTATTGAAGCGTCATTACCAGTTTTTCAATGTTAGGCTCGGCATTCAACTCAACCGGTTTTGTATTATCGTCAAAGTGATATTTCTTTCTCTTCGGATATAACGTAACATCAAAATTTTTAATGATTGAATTGTTTGAAGAAAAAATGAACAACTGGCAGTGAGTATGTTGGCAAACGATTCTTGCCAGGTAAGATTTTTCTTCATCTGTTAAAGACATTGAAATGAATCCGGGGTGCAAATTTTCATCTGCTGCGGCAACATAAGTATTTCTTTTTGTAGCCATCTTTGTAAAGCCTATTGGAAAAAGCTCAACTTTATCTTTCAATCTATATGATGGTATTAAGCTTGCAATTTTCTTTCTTGCAGCAAGTGACAGGTCCTTGCTTAATTCATCATGCATTCCCGAATAAAAATTTATTGACTCTTTAAATTTCTCCTCAAGCATAATAATTTGCTTTTTCTCTTCGTCAAGCAAATGCCTAAAGAAGACAAAATTAAAAAGGTCAATTTCGGTTATATTCTCTTTTGTATGCGGCATAATTGTAACTTCACCATATATTAATATACTCTTGTTTGCAGGGTTATCGGAAAATTCATAAAAAAATTTTTAAGCCTTATACAGTTTTGCCATTTCTTTCTTATATAATTTGTCAAGATATTCAAATGTATTCCTGTATTTCTCATTGAATTTACTTACTGTCAGGTTTTTATAATACGGCTTTAAATACTCAAAAAGCATTCTTTTCGTTCCGCTGAATTTAAGATCTTCCGAAATATCCTTTAGTGCCATGCTGTAAATCCGGAATTCCTTCCCACTGATTTTTTCTTTCTTCAAATACGATTCTTCCAGTTTCCTGAGTGTATTTTGCAGACCAAGATCAAGAATTTCATCAACTAACTGCTTAGATAAAAAGGGAGCTTCTTCTGCGGCCGGTTGTTTAAAATATTCAGATTTAATTTCTACTAACCGCCATGTTAACTGATATAAGGGGATTGCCGGTTGATAATTCTTTTTTCCAAGGAACTTGTAAATTTCCATGAACATCTTTTTATCTTCGGTAAAATAGCTGAAAGGTATAGACTGGAAATCCTCATCAGGAATCATCTTTCCATTAGATTTCTTGAATCCTTTTTTAACAATATACGTCTGCCCTCTGTACGTTATCTTTTGAAGCTTATACAAACCAATATAATAATAAACCGAATCGAGTGTTTTATTGAAAAACGGATTGGACTCTTTGTAAATATCACCGAGTAGCTGCTTTGTTTTCTTCTGTATAATTTTGTTAAGAAAAAAGCTCGCATCATTTTCGCTTTCAATTTTCGGCGTCCAGTTATAAAAAGATTTTTTAAGAGAGCTGAATTCACCCAGGCTGTTAACAAGAAAAATCGGCGAAATTGATCTTACTGCAATATCGAATGTATCAACAAAATCATCTTTCAAACGATAAACAAGTTTGTCCTTTTCATTCAATACGTAATGATGCGCTATCCGGCAGGAGAATTCAATAAATTTATTTAATTCAGACCTTGATATTTCACCGGCAAATATCTGCTGTAATGTTTTTAAGACATTTACGGAACGACTTTTTCTGATCATTAAATTATTCTTTACCGGCAAATTTTATTAATGAAATATCAGCATAAAGGAAACACAAAACCCATGATTTTTTGGTACAAATTATAGTAAAAAGAATATAGAAAATCATATCTAAAAAATATTTTAATTGACGAACAAAATTTCTATCAATTAAAAAATTTCCGGAACAGAATTTCATTTAATAACCAGGGAGCTTTGCCAAAACTTAAAGTAAAGTTTTATTTATGACGGGAGGATAAGTTCTCAACTATTTCTGAAAACTCTATTTTCTGATCAACAAGCATAACGAACAAATGATAGATCAGGTCAGAAACCTCATTAATAATTTCCGCCCGGTCATGGTTCTTTGCAGCAATAACGGTTTCAATGGCTTCTTCTCCCACTTTTTGTATAATCCTGTTCTCACCGGATTTAAATAATGATGTAGTATAAGATTTTTCCGGAAGCTGGATACTTCTTTCTTTTATTAAAGAGAAAAGTTCATTAAGAAATTCCAGTGACATTTTCTTTTCCACACCAAAGCAGGAATAATCCCCCGTGTGGCATGTATTACCGGAAGGTACAGCATAAACCAGCAATGAATCATAATCGCAGTCAGCTTTGATATCAATAAGCTTAAGAAAGTTTCCTGATGTTTCTCCTTTTGTCCAGAGAGAATTTCTTGTGCGGCTGAAAAATGTAACTAACCCGGTTTCAATTGTTTTCTTCAATGCTTCTTCATTCATAAAGCCAAGCATTAAAACTGCAAGGTTGTTATTATCAACAATGACAGCAGGAATCAATCCGTTTAGTTTTGAGAAGTTAAGCTTATAAATATCGATCATAATTATATTGTTCTTTTATTTTTATTTCTTCTTTGTGTCTTTGAGTCTTAGCGGTAAGTTTTCATTGCTTTTTTTGACTGAAAGTAACTATGCCAACTAAGTCTTTATATCCGTACTTTAATTCCGTTTTCTTTCAGATATTCTTTTAATTCACGAATCTTCAGAATATCAAAGTGGAATAAGCTTGCAGCAAGGCATGCTTCTACATTGGTTTCTTTAAAAGCTTCCAGGAAATGTTCTTTGATACCGGCGCCGCCAGATGCAATAACCGGAATGCGTACCATCTCCGTTAACTTTTTAAGAAATGAAATATCGTAACCGGCTTTGGTACCGTCTCTGTCCATTGACGTAAGCAGTATTTCTCCTGCTCCGAGATTCTCTGCCTCCTTACACCAACTGAATCCTTCTAATGTTGTTTCTTCCCTTCCGCCTTTTATAAAAACTTTATAAACATCGTTCACAAATTTCACATCTATTGCGGCTACAACCGCCTGACTGCCAAATTGTTTAGCTGCCTTGGTAATTAATTCCGGATTATTAACTATAGAAGTATTAAGAGATACTTTGTCTGCACCTGCTTTTAACAATGCTTCAATATCTTTAAGCTCGGATATGCCACCGCCAACTGTAAACGGAATTCTAATTGCCTTCGCAACTTTTTCAACAAGATGCATTAATATTTTTCTTTTTTCCGATGAAGCTGTGATATCAAGGAATACAAGTTCATCTGCACTTTCATTTGTATATCTTGATGCAAGTTCAACTGCATCACCGGCTTCAACAAGATTAACAAAGTTAGTTCCTTTCACAACCCTGCCGTCTTTAACATCAAGACACGGAATAATTCTTTTACTTACCAAATTTTTTCAACTCCTGTAGTTCAATTTTGTTTTCATATATTGCTTTACCGATAACAACTCCATGCACATTCAAACCGGCTAATGCATTCACATCGTTAATATCTTTAACTCCGCCGGAGGCAATTAAATTTATGTCCGGATATTTTTCTATCAACTTACCGTAAAGTTTCAGGTTTGTTCCTTTAAGCATCCCGTCGGTGGAAATATCAGTACATAAATAAGTATCAAGACCTTTGCTTTTACAATATTCAATATGTTCATAGATTGATACGGAAGTATTTTCCGTCCAACCTTTCACGGCAATCATTTCGTCTTTAACATCCGCCGCAACAATAATTTTATCTGCACCAAAATCAGAAATGATTTTTTCAAATTCGTTTTTATCCTGGATTGAAAGCGAACCGATAATTACTTTATCAATACCCAGCGCAAGCAGTGTAGCTACATTATCATAGCTTCTGATGCCGCCGCCAAATTCAATCTTAAGGTTTGATTCGGATTTAATCCCGAGAATAATTTCGCTTACCGAAATAGTGCCGGTTCTGGAACCGTTCAGATCAACAAGGTGAAGCCATTCAAATCCGTTTGATTCATAAAGTTTTGCCTGCTCAATCGGAGAGTTGGGATAAAACTCAACTCTGTTAAAATCTCCTTTGCTCAGGCGAACAATTTTGTTATCAATAATATCTATTGCAGGAATAACAATCATACAAGCTCTACAAAATTTTTAAGAAGCCTTAAACCTGCGTCACCGGATTTTTCGGGATGAAACTGAACGCCATAATAATTATCCTTTTCAACCGAAGCGGAAAATTCAATTCCATGATTTACAGTACCAGTTGTCCATTCATTTAAAGGAAAATAGTATGAATGAGCAAAATAAAAATATTCACTGTTCTTAATCCCGTTAAACAGTTTTGTTTCTTTAACCTGATTTACCTCGTTCCAACCCATATGCGGCACAGTAGATTTTGAAGAATCAAATTTGTCCACTGTTCCCGGAACAACGCCAAGACAATTTACATTACCTTCAGTTGATTTATCTGCAAACAACTGCATGCCAAGACAAATACCTAAAACCGGCCGCCTGAAAATTCTCAGCAAATTAATAAGGTTGTACCTGTGCAATTGTTTTATTGTAAACGAAGCCTCGCCAACGCCGGGAAAAATAACTTTATCTGCTTTGCAGATATTAAATTCTGCGTTAGTAAGAAAGAATTCCGTGTTTAATGCTTTAAGTGCATTTGCAACTGAAGCAGTATTGCCTGCACCGTAATCAATCAATGCAATCATATAACTCCTTTTGTAGAAGGCAATGAGCCTTCGCTTCTCTCATCAAAACGGCACGCTTCATTTAGCGCTTTGGCAAAAGCTTTAAACATCGCTTCAATCTTATGATGATCATTCTTTCCTTTTGCGCGAAGGAAGATATTCGTTTTCATTCCGGATGACAGACCTCTGAAAAACTCTTCAGTAAGCTCGGTTGGAAAGTCTCCAACCTTTTCACGTTTAAAGCTGCACTTAAAGTTAAGATAATTTCTACCGCTTAAATCAATTGCACACTTAGCGTTTGCTTCATCCATCGGCAGAAAGAAACCGTAACGTTTAATTCCTATTTTATTACCGAGCGCATCTGCCAAAGCAGTGCCTAAAGCAATTCCAACATCTTCTACAGTATGATGTTCATCTACGTTTAAGTCACCTTTAACAATCACTTCCAGATTAATATTAGAATGTTTTGCAATTTGTTCAAGCATATGATCAAAAAATCCTATACCTGTTTCTATTTTTGATTTGCCTGAGCCGTCAAGAGTCAAATTAATTTTAATATCGGTTTCTTTTGTTTTGCGATGAATCTTTGCCGAACGCTGTTCACTCAAAATTAATTCGACCGCTTTAGAAAACGTGTTTATCTTAGTCTCGCTACTTACAAGAATGGTTTTATAGTTTTCTTTTTCTGATTTTGTTTCAGTAATAAAATATCCTTGTTTGATATCCGTAACCAGATTGCCGAGAGTAATTCCTTCAGACAATAAAATTTTTTTTACCTGTTCATCAGGTTGATAATCTTCGGCTTCAAGAACAAAGTTCTTTTCTTTAAGTTTCTTCAACCCGGTAATCAATCCGTCTGAGATCAAAGGTTTGAACTCAAAAAAGGATTTGGCAAAAATAACTTTTTTCATAAAATCTTCTTAATTGAATTTAAAAATTTTTCGTTCTCTTCTCTTGTACCAATTGAAAGCCGCAAACAGTTCTCCAGCATTCGGTAAGAACTCCTGTCGCGGATAATTATCCCTTCATCTGCAAGCTGCTTTTGAACTTTACCTGCGTTTTCGCATTTAAACAAAACATAGTTTGCGTCGGAATCAAACACCTTGTATATGCCTTTCAGTTTCTGCAATTCGGCTTTAACTCTTTCCCTTTCACTTAAAAGATGAGTAACAAATTCATCTTTTAATTTCCTGTTACCTATTGCTTTAACCAGAGCAAAACGTGTAAGAGAATTTATATTGTACGGTGTTTTTACTTTGAAAAGGTAATCAATTATTAAGTTATCTGCCACGCAAAATCCAAGACGTATTCCTGCCAATCCCCACGCCTTTGAAAACGTTCTGAGGATAACAAGATTTTTATAATTCTTAACTTCATCAACCAAAGAATTATCTTCGGCAAAATCCATGTATGCTTCATCCACAATTATAATTGAGTTGATGCTGCTGCAAAGCTTAAGAATATCTCTCCTGTTGATAAGGTTACCGGTTGGATTATTCGGTGAACAGAGAAAGATAAGTTTTACTCCCTCCAAATAATTCTGTTCTACATTTTGAAAATCAATCTGGAAGTCACTGTTCAGATCAACACTTATAGTATCAACATCATTAATGTCGCAGGCAACTTTATACATTCCATAAGTGGGATCAAGAATCATCACTTTATCTTTACCGGGCACACAAAATATTCTTATAAGCAGGTCAATAATCTCATCGGAACCAACGCCAAAGAACAGGTTTGCATAATTAATAGAATAAAGTTCTCCGACTAAAGTTCTCAAGTCGTGCTGTTTAGGATCCGGATAACGGTTCAGGTGCAACTCTTCAAATTCTGTTGCAGTTGTACCAAGACTATTCTCGTTTGCATCAAGCAAAATACCTTCAGAATACTGATCTCTTGCCGATGTATACGGTTTAAGTTTTTTAATATTCTCTCTAACCAGATTTTCAATTTTCATTTTTTCAACCTTATTGTTACGGCATTTTTGTGCGCAAATAGTGATTCAACTTCGGCTAAAGTTTCGACAGTTGATCCAATTCGCTTTAAACCTTCCTTTGTTAATGACTGGAATGTTATTCCTTTCATAAAACTTTCAACTGAAACTCCGCTGAAGCTTTTTGCATAGGCATAAGTTGGTAACGAGTGATTAGTTCCGGATGCATAATCGCCAACACTTTCAGGAGAATATTTACCGAGAAAAACTGAGCCTGCGTTGATAATATTTTCTTTGCAGCTCTCCGCATTTTCAAGATGAAGGATTAAATGTTCAGGGGCATAATTGTTTGAGAATGAAAACGCTTCATCAAAATTATTTACAAGTAAAGAAAAAGATTCCGTTAAGGCTTTCTCCGCAAATTCTTTTCTTGGCAGAACTGAAAGCTGTTTCACTAATTCTGTCTGAACGTCTTCAATTATATTTTGAGAATTGCTAATAAGTACAACCTGTGAATCGGCACCATGTTCTGCCTGGGATAAAAGATCGGCTGCTATAAATTCAGGATCAGCATTTTTGTCGGCAATAATCAAAACTTCGCTTGGTCCCGCCGGCATATCGATGGCGCAGCCTTCAGCATCAATACTAACTAATAATTTTGCTGCTGTTACAAACTGATTGCCGGGACCAAATATTTTATCAACCTTCTTTACCCGTTCATCACCATAAGCCAGCAAAGCAATTGCCTGTGCCCCACCTATTTTATAAAATTCAGTTACACCTGCCAGCTTGGCAGCAAACAAAACTTCATCATTCACTTTATTATTTTTTGAAGGCGAGCAGGCGACAATTCTTTTACAGCCAGCAAGTTTTGCCGGAATACCAAGCATAAGCATAGTAGACGGAAGAACAGCATTACCACCGGGAATATATAAGCCGACATTCTGAATTGCACGAAACTCGCGGGAGCATTTTACTCCGGGCATGGTTTCTACTTCAAAAGTTTCCGGCAATTCCATTTTATGAAATGCTTCAATATTCTTTGCGGCAGTTTTTAATGCTTCCTTAACCGTATCAGAAAGATTGCTTTCGGCTTTCTCAAACTCTTCATTCGTAACTAAAATATTCTCACCGGTAAACTTATCAAATTTTTCCGCGTACTTAATTGCAGCATTCAAACCGTTTTTCTTTATATCTGCCAATATTGGTTTAACAACCTCAATTGTTTCATCAATATTGATTGACGGACGCTTATACAGTTTCAAGATTTCATTACTTGAAAGATCATTTAGTTTATAGGCTTTCATTTCTGCTTCTCATATTATCATGTTTTCAATAGGGAATAATAAAATGCCTGATGCACCCGCAGCTTTAAGATCTCCGATAATCTTCCAGAATTGTTCAGAAGGAATTACTGCGTGAACAGCTAATGATTCTTCATCTGCAAGATGTAAAATAGTAGGACTTTTAAGCGAAGGTATAAGTCCTATTACCTTATCAAGATTTTTTTTAGGAACGTTCATCATTAAATATTTCGAATTCTTTGCTGAAAGAACAGACCTGATTCTAAGCAGTAAATCATTCAACACCGTAAATTTTTCTTTATCTTCCTGTAACCATTTGTTGGAAATTAAGACTGCTTCCGATTCAAACACGGTAAAAGACTTTTTCAGTTTGTTCATCATTAAAGTTGTTCCGGTGGAAACAATGTCACAGATTAAATCTGCAACACCAAGAGAAGGAGCAATTTCAACAGAACCGCTAATTTCAATTACCTTTGAATCAATCTTATTTTCTGCGAGATATTTTTTAAGAATATTGGGATATGATGTTGCTATAGTTTTGTCTTTAAGATCAGAAGGTTTTTCCGGTACATTGTCATTCGGTGCGGCAATCATCAAACGGCATCTGCCAAAACCGAGTTTCTCGCTTATAATTAAATCTGACTGCTTCTCATAAACAACATCTTCACCTACAATTCCGATATCTGCAACGCCATCCTGAACATATTCTGGAATATCATCATCCCTGAGGAAAAGCAAATCTACATTATAATTACGAACAGTAACCATAAGTCTTTCAGAATAAGTTTCGATATCAAGCCCGCAGTGCTTCAGCAACTCAATTGAGCGATCCGACAATCTTCCTTTTTTCTGCAAAGCCAATTTCAAATTTCCGTTTTCCATAATAAATCCTATTCATTATTTAAAATAAAAAACCCCGAGTGTGTCGGGGTTAAGATGTATAATTTCAGATGTAATAAACCGACACTACCGCAGGTAATTAAAATGATGATGGTGGTGAA
>CAZIDB010000005.1:0-45289 GCA_964537965.1 uncultured Melioribacter sp.
TTTATTGAAAGATTGAAAAAGGAATTAAATGCTTCCTGACTTGTCGTGTTAATTCCTTTTTTACGTTTTGAATAATACTTTTCCTGAAAGGAAATGCTTTGAAAGAATCTGCTATTTACGTTCATATACCATTTTGTGATCATAAATGTATATACTGCGATTTTTACTCTATCGTTACTAAAGACAATGTTTCCAATTATCTCGGAACGCTTACAAAAGAAATAATTATTTACGCGAAAGAATTTTCTGAAGGAAGAGTTTACAAGTCAATATTTTTTGGTGGTGGAACTCCATCCCTGATGGAGCCGGATTACCTTAAAGATATTATCAGTTGCATTAAGAATTATTACACTGTTTCTGATGATGCAGAGGTAACGATTGAAACAAATCCCGGAACAGTTGATAAAAACAAGCTCTCGGAATTTATCAAGTCAGGTTTTAACCGGATAAGTATTGGGGTGCAGTCATTTATTGATGAAGAATTAAAGTTTCTTACAAGAATTCATGATAAAGATTTAGCTATAAATACAATTGAAAATGCCGCTTCAGTTGGATTTGAAAATATCAATCTGGATTTAATTTTTAATCTTCCCGGCCAATCAGTTAAAAACTGGATGTATAACCTGGAGACGGCTGTTAAATTACCTGTTAAACATATTTCAGCTTACAGCCTTATCCTGGAACAGGGAACAATTCTAAATAAAATGGTTCTTGATGGCAGAATTGAATTGCAGGATTCCGATTACGATGCTGAGATTTATAACATTACTATGGAATTTTTGAATAAGAATGGTTTCATCCAATATGAAGTTTCAAATTATGCCAAGCCCGGCTTTGAATGCAGACATAACAAGGCATACTGGCAATACAAAGATTATCTTTCATTCGGAACATCTGCTCACTCTTTTGTTAACGGAAAACGCTGGTGGAATTATTCAAGCCTCAAACAATATATCCACAATATTAATGATTTGGGAAAAGCAGTTGCTAATTTTGAAATTCTTACTCAGAAGCAAATGCTTAATGAATATGTGATGCTTGCATTAAGAAGCGACGGTTTGAATCTGGTTAATTTGAAGGAAAGATTTGGAGAGGATTGGCTGAATTCTACGATGAGTACATTAAAAATGTTAGAGAGAAAAGGTCTGCTAATTTTTCAAAAGGATTTAATCCGGCTTACTCAAAAAGGTTATTCTTTATGCGATAAAATTCTCGAGAAGATTTTATAATTTGTTTTAGCCGTTTATTAACCTGTAAAGTACCAGCAATTAAACCAGACCCTTTTCAGTTTTAGTATTGGAAATATCTCTTATAAATCCTTCAAATCCAACGGCTTTATGAGAAGAATTATATACTTTATGGATGTTAACAGAGCACAAAATTATGCCGTTTGATTTTGTAATAAGCTCGAATTCAAAATTATCCAGGCGTTCAACTTTTTCAAGCATTCCCATTGCCTTACTCCAGAGCTCCGGATTTGTACAGAATTCATAAACCTTTTTCCCAAGTACTTCTTCTTTTTTATAACCTGTAATTTTTTCTAAAGATGGGCTTACTAAAATTAATGTTCCTTCCGAATCAATTTTATAATAAACGTCCCGGATATTTTCAAAAATAAGTTTGTATGTTTCTTCGTTTCTGTCAATTACTGTTTCAGCATCTTTGCGTTGTTGGATTTCAACCATGAGTTGTAATTTCTGCGAGAAAAAATTTATAATTAACTGCGAGAGTTTTCCGAATTCATCTTTCTTTTTTGTAAGAGTTCTTAATGAAGCCGGGTTCTGTTCTTCTAATGCACCAAGAATAATATTGAGTTGCCTGACAATATACCTGCTTAAAAATACATACGTGCATAAAAGAATAATTATTGAAAATACAATAAGAACAATCATCTGTTCACGGTATGATTCGCTTGACTTTTTTAGTATCTGAAAATAACTATTGGAAATAATATCCATGACAGGTTTGCCATCGAATCCATTGAGAGGTTTTATAATTATTGTTCTGAAATCCTGATGCTGATTTTCAGTATCAGTATTTAAAGTGTGTTTATTAAGCTCAACAATTGAAGCGGACTGCAGGCTAAGTTCATGTAATATCTGGTCATTCCATCGTCTTGTAACAAAGAAAAATCCCTTTGGTTTGGTCTTTCGCTCAGAATCTTCGGAAGGTTGTATTGGCGCATAATGAATTTCGAAAAGATAATTGTCTATCATAATGAAAAAATTTGATATCCAGTTTCTGTCTGTTATTTCTTTAACTTCACTTTTAGACAGTGGAAAACTTTCAAGTGATTTCAGGTTCAGGTTATTTATGGAATATACCTGGTTAAGTTGTTCATCCATTACCCATACAGCGTTTGCATTAAAGGTTGGCAAAGATTCTTCTATATTCACTTTTGCCCATATTGTATTCGGTGTTTTTACGAACTCAACCATTTCACCCCATACGCTGTAATCCTGTGAAAAAATTTCAAGCGCTTTCGAAGATGACTGGAGTGACCTGTTAAATGATTGTAATTTTTCGTTTCTTCTTTCTTGCAGGATATCCGCTGTCTTTTGCCTTTCAACTAGTGTGAGGACAAAAAAAACTATAAAGAAAATCCCCGTTAAAGTTATCATAAAAATAAATGCTTTTACCTGTAATTTCATTTATAGCTTTACTCCGTTAGGTTACAATTACCTAATTGAAAATGTTTTTACCGTAAATAAAGAAATGGAGGTCGTATATAAAATGAGGTTGATCATTGATTATTATTACTTCCAAGTATAAAGTTTTGTTAATAATTAAACATAACCTGTTGCCTTAAACCAAAATCCGGATTTGTGTCACTTTAAAAGAAGATCAGGTTGCTGAACAAATTTACAGCAAGAAAATAGTTATAAAATCAAATAAACTCCAAATTAATTCTCGGCTTTGTTTAAGAAATCTTTTATTTTTCAAAAGTAAAAATTCGATTGAATTTGCACGAATTATAATGTACTTTACTCAAAATTATTCCCGGGAAATTATGCGTTTGAGGTATCAAATGATCAAAACACTATGTCTCCAGGATTTAACTTTGCAAACCGGAACAAATAAAAAAAGAGTTACATTAAAATATTATTCTAGTCCATCAATTCTGGGCACATCTTATAAAAATTTTTTAGGAATAGGTTGAACATAAACAGCAGGTTTACTAAGTAAAAAAAGATTAATGAATTTCTTAAGCTTTTCACAATCTGAACGCAACGTATAGTAATTTTGTCATGTGTTTGTTTTTTATTAATTGTTAAGAGTGATGATTTTTATATATTCAAACATAAAATGAAAATGATGCTTTTATTTCAATATGAATATGGTTATAAGTAAGGGTTATACAAGGGAGTATTAATTGAAGACTTTGAAAAATCTATTTCGCAATAAGAACCGGAAAGGGATTTCACTTATCTTTTTCTTCTCTGCCTTGTTGTGGATTTACTTATCAATTATGATGTCTTCACAGGATATTACTGATTCCCCGGTTTTCAAGAATATGTATTTCTGGAAGGATATTTTATTCCTTGTAATTCTTGCCCTGCTGTTCCTGCTTACGGTTATGCTGCGGACAGATCACACAGAATACTTACAAATGCTGAAGCTGGATGGTAAGAACCAAACTACTGATGTTTTAGTGAACAATGCTCCGGTTGGCATTGCAGTTTTTAAGAATCAGAAAATTATTTATATAAACTCAAGATTCGCATCAATGTTTGGGTATATGACAGTTGAGGAAATGTTAAGTGAAAGGATAGATAATATCTTTACTCAAACCGAGTCCGAAAAGGTACTGAAAATTATAAGGTCTTTAGAACAATTAGAACAGGAAGAAATTGAGTTCGAGTCTGTTTCAATAAATAAAACCGGTTTACAATTTCCTGTAAGCGTTACTCTTAAATCCAAAGAGTTAAATGATGAGAAAATAATTATCGGTTATTTCCAGGATATTTCAGACAGGGTACAGGCTGAAGAAGCTTATAAGTTGTTAAACTATGCTGTTAAAAGTATAAGTCAATGTGTAACTATAACAGATTTGAATAATCACCTGATTTTTGTAAACCAGGCGTTTACAAATCAATATGGTTATACCCGCGATGAGGTGGTCGGCAAACATATCAGTATTTTATTTGCCGATAAGACTCTTGATGATCGGGTTATAATAGAAGGAACCCTGCAGGGTAGCTGGAAAGGAGAAATTCTAAACCGCAAAAAAGACGGTAAAGTTTTTCCAATATATTTAACAACGGCAGTCGTCTATAATGAAAAAAATAATCCCATTGGGCTTATTGGCGTTAGTGATGATATAACGGAAAAGAAGAAAGCTGAAATTGTTTTAAGAGAGAGTGAAGAACGTTACCAGACCTTTATTAATACTCATAAGGATTTAATCTTTATAAAAAACAATGAAGGCAGATATTTAGTTGTAAATAATCAGTTTGAAAAGTTCTTTGGAAAAGATAAAAGAGAATTCATAAATAAAACCGATTATGACCTGTTTGACAAAGAAAAGGCAGACAACTTTTATCAATCGGACATAAAAACGCTTGCAACAAAATCAGTAATTGTAGAAGAACAGCTTTTTAATGATAAAATACTTGAAATAACAAAATTCCCGATGAAACTTCACGATGGTAAAATCGGGATTGGGGGAATGATTCATGACATTACGGTAAGAAAATCTGCCGAAGAACAACTTAAATATTCACTCTCTTTATTACAGGCAACTTTAGAATCTACTGTTGATGGAATACTTGTAACCGACAGCAAAGGCAAAATTACTCATTATAATAAAAGATTTGTCGATATGTGGAGAATTCCCCAACACGTCATAGCAACGATGGATGATAATGTTGCGTTGGAATATGTTCATGAACAATTGGTCTCTCCTGAAAAATTCCATTCTGATGTAATGTCTCTGTATATTCAACAGGATAAGGTAAGTTCTGATGAATTGGAATTTAAAGACGGACGGATTTTCGAACGATATTCCAAGCCTCAGATAATTGATGGTAAATGTGTCGGTCGCGTTTGGGATTTCCACGATGTGACTTCAGAAAGAATTGCCAAAGCAGAATTACAGAATGTAAGTAATATGCAGGCTTTAATTCTTGACAACAGCGCTGTTGGAATTACTTATGTTAAGAACAGGATACAACAATGGGCTAACAGGCGAATGGCAGAATTGTTCGGTTATGAGCAGAGTGAACTAAGCTCTATTCCTACCAGAGTTCTTTATAAAGACGATGATGAATATCGGAAAATAAGCGAAGAGGCTTATTCAAAGTTGCGGGAAAAGCGAAAAGTTGCACTTGAAATTGAAATGCGTAAAAAGGATAACTCCATTTTTATATGCAGAACAGAAGCAAAAGTATTAAATCCTGACAACCCTGATGAAGGTTCTATCTGGATATTTGAAGATATTACAGAAAGTAAGCTGGCGGAAGGATCTATCCGGAGGAGCGAAGAAAGATTTCGTCATGTTACTGAAAGCGCCGAGGAATGGATCTGGGAAGTAGATTTAAATGGCCTTTATACGTTCTCCAACCCTGTTGTTGAAAAAATACTGGGATACAAACCGGAAGAAATTGTTGGTAAAAGATATTTCTATGATTTCTTTCTGCCCGAATCAAGAGAATTTCTTAAAGACTTTACATTGAATATCTTTCAGCAAAAACAAACAATAAGTAAACTTGAAAATCCGAACCTACATAAAAACGGAAGCATAGTATATCTTGAATCAAATGGTTTTCCTATTCTTGATGAAACAGGTAGACTTATCGGGTACCGCGGGGCAGATAAAGATATTACAGATCGTAAATTAATGGAAGACGGCTTACGAAAGAGCGAAAGAAAAATAAGGAGCATTTATTCTGCAGTTCCGGCCGGAATTGGTTTTGAAAACTATAAAAGATTTATTGAAGTGAATGATCACTTTTGTGAAATGGTAGGATATTCAAAAGATGAAATACTAGAAAAGGAAACAAGAATTGTTTATCCCACGGATGCGGAGTATGATGCTGTAACTTATCTGTCGCATAAGTTACTTGAGGAAAAAGGAACATCTGAAATTGAAACAAGGTGGCAAAAAAAAGACGGCACCATTATAAAAGTTTTGCTTCGTCTTGAAACTCTTGAAGTTGGAAACACCTTTACAGGTATTGCATTTGCCGCACTTGATATTACCGAACGAATCCGGTCTGAAGAAAAATTGAAACGCCGTGAAAGAGAATTCAGGATGATCTGGGAGAATTCTGTTGATGGTATGCGCCTTACCGATGAAAATGGTACGGTTATTATGGTAAATGAATCATTCTGTAAACTTGTTGATATGAAAAAAGAAGATATAGAAGGAAAACCATTATCATATATCTATAAAAATGAACGTCATAAACATATTGTTTTCCAGCACAAGAAAAGATTTGCTTCAAGGTCAGTGCCTACAAATATTGAAAAGAAATTTACTCTTTGGAATGGACAGGTAAAATGGCTGCATGTTTCCAATACATTTTTTGAATCGAGTGGGCATCGTTTATTATTACTTGCAGTATTTCGGGATATTACAAACCGAAAATATGCCGAGTTGGCTCTGAAAGAAAGTGAAGAACGTTTCCGCAGCCTTTACGAAAATGCGACAATCGGTTTATACAGAACTAAACCTGATGGGAAAATTATTTTATCCAATGGCACTTTAGTTAAGATGCTCGGATATAATTCATTTGAAGAATTGGTTACAAGGAATGTTAAGGAAAGTGGTTATGTTGACCCTGAAAAACGAGAAGAGTTTAAAAGAATTCTTGAAAAAAGAAATGAAATAACCGGCTTCGAAACAGAATGGTACCGCAAAGACGGTTCCATTATTTATATTCGTGAAGGAGCAAGAGCTGTTAGAGATGACGCCGGTAATGTCATTTATTTCGATGGCACTGTTGAAGATATAACTGAACGCAAAAAAGCTGAAATAGCTCTACAGGAAAGCGAAGAACGTTACAGAAAATTAGTTGCTTCTGTGCCAGACATTATTTTAAGAACAGATTTTAACGGGAATATTCTTTTTATTAATGATGAAATTTCTTTTATATCACCAAAAATATCTGTTAATACCATACTTGGAAAAAATATGCTTTCCTTTGTAATTGATGAGGATAAAGAAACAGCTATTGAAAATATGAAACTGATGTTTGAGAAACCTCTCGGAATTAAAGAGTATAGAATTGAATTGGAAGACGGAACAAGATTTGTGTGTGAGCTTAACGGTGATGTTCTCCGTGATTCGGCAAATAAACCAACAGGTATGGTGTTCGTTATGCGCGATATTACCAGGCGAAAAGAAATTGAAGCGGAACTTGAAACCTACCGCCTGCACCTGGAAGAATTAATTAAGAACAGGACAAATGAACTGGAAACCGTTAATAAACTGCTTCAGGAGGAAATACTAAAACAAATTGAAGCTGAGAAAAAGGTTAAAGATGCTCTCGAAAAGGAAAGAGAACTTAACTACCTTAAAACAAAATTTATATCAATTGCATCGCACGAGTTCAGAACACCTCTTACTACAGTGCTTTCTTCAACCGAATTACTTGAAAGATACGGCAGAAACTGGGAGATTGAAAAGTATTATAAACAAACAGAAAGAATTAAAAAATCCGTTAACTATTTAACTCATCTTATGGATGATGTTCTGATTATAAGCAGGGCGGATTCAGGTAAAACAGTTTTCGACCCTAAACCTGTGGAGTTTAAAAAGTTTTGCCAGAGTATTGTTGATGAAATGAAATTGATGCTTACCGAAAAACATGAATTTGAATTTACTTACAAAGTTGATAAAAATATCCTTTATGTTGATGAGAAACT
This sequence comes from uncultured Melioribacter sp., assembly GCA_964537965.1. Taxonomy (GTDB): domain Bacteria; phylum Bacteroidota; class Ignavibacteria; order Ignavibacteriales; family SURF-24; genus SURF-24. The sequence continues at coordinate 7,870 of CAZIDB010000005.1, forward strand.
TTTAAGACATATTCTGAACAATCTTTTATCCAACGCAATAAAATATTCTGTTAACGGCGGTAAAATATTTTTCGAAGTGCTATACTTACCTGATGTGCTTCAGTTTATTATTAGCGATTCCGGTATTGGAATTCCGGATGAAGATCAGACAAATCTTTTTGAGCCGTTTAACAGGGGCAAAAACGTGAAAGATATCCATGGGACAGGATTAGGAATGTCAATTGTAAAACGCTCTGTTGATATGCATAAAGGATCTATTACATTTACAAGTAAGGTTGGACTTGGCACTACTTTTAACATAAAAATTCCAATTTAATTATTAATGAGTTTAACAAGTGAATAAAGAAAAAATACTTATTATTGAAGATGAAGGAGATATCAGGGATAACATCCGGATTCTTTTGGAATTGGAAAATTACGAAACTGCCGTGGCTATAAACGGTAAAGAAGGTATCCGGAAGGCTAAAGAATTTTTACCGGACCTGATTATATGCGATATTATGATGCCGGGAATTGATGGTTATGAAGTTCTTGACGAGTTAAGCAGAAATAAAAGAACCAGTTTGATTCCTTTTATATTTCTTACTGCTAAAGTTGAACTTAACGATTTAAGAAAGGGGATGTCATTAGGTGCGGACGATTATATTTTTAAACCTTTCAATACATCCGAACTTTTACAGGCAATAAGAACCAGGTTGAATAAATTCAGCAACCTTGTTGCTACAATTCTGGACGGTAAAGGAAATAATAATTACTCTTCTACGGATATTCAGAAAAAGGTTCTTAATGAGCGATTCTTTATTTCATATCATAATACTTCTGTTCCTGTTGCACTTAAGAAAATTAAATGTATTACAGCAGATAACCAGTACTCAAAGATTATATGTGATGAAAATAAAAATTACCTTATAAGAAAATCCCTTAATGAATGGGAAAAAATATTACCGTCAAATCAGTTTGTAAGGATTCACAGATCTACAATAATGAGCTGGAATCATATTGATAAAATTGAAAAACGCATTGAGGGCAAATATTTTGTCTTACTTAAGGATTCAACATACGAATTCGAAATAAGCAGGAGATTTATAAAGAAGGTTAAACAGAACTACAACAAATAATTTTTTAGTGTAACTAACCGCTTACAACAAAATTCCTGCTGTTTACAACTTTTTATTTCTATAATTTAACTAATGTAATAATATTAAAGTCTAGATTTTAGGGAATTGCGGTTTAATGAAATCAATTTTAATAGTTGAAGATGATATTGAAATTCTTGAGAATCTTGAGATTCTTTTAGATGCCGAAGGCTTTAATGTTTATTCGGCAACAAACGGGTTAGCTGCATTAGATAGACTTGAAACTGATCTGCCCGATCTCATCCTTTCCGATATTATGATGCCCTTTCTTGACGGGATTGAATTCTTCCGTAAAGTAAAAGAGAATAACAGAACAAAAACTATTCCCTTTATCTTTTTAACTGCAAAAAATGATTATGTCTCATTACGCCGGGGTATGAACCTTGGCGCAGATGATTACATTTCAAAACCGTTCTCTACCGATGATCTTTTGCGCGCCATTAATATCCGGCTAGAAATAAGGAAAACAATAAATAAGCAGATTGAGGAAATGAAAGACAGCATCAGTAAGTTTTTACCCCATGAACTTAGAACCCCATTGGTTGCAATTATGGGTTATTCACAAATAATCCTCTCGGAAAATGATACAATTGAAAAAAAAGAAATCATGGATATGGTTGACCGGATTGATTATTCGGCTAAAAGATTATATAACAGAATAGAAAAGTTTATCCTTCATTCGGAATTAGATTCATTAAACAGGAATGATATTCTTTTTGAAGATGATATTTGCCTTATAAATAATGAACTGATAAAAGAAGTCGCAGGCTTTCATCATTTACTTAGGGAAAGAAATGGAAGTATTCAAACTGATATTGAGCCTGCAGTTGTGAAATTAAGCAGCCGGTTATTAAAAATTGTAATAACCGAACTGATGGAAAATGCCGTTAAGTTTTCCAGACAGGATAGTCCTGTAATAGTGATCGGGAAAAGAGATAATAATTTTTATTCGCTTAATTTTAAAGATTATGGTGTCGGGATGGACGATTCTCAGATTCAGCGTATTATTCCTTTCCAAAAATCTTACGGGCTGTCAAACCAGCAGGAAGGTAACGGATTAGGGCTGGTTATTATTAAGAAAATATTAGAAGGAATTAAAGGCGAAATAAATATTGAAAGCTCTAAAAACAGTTACACGAATATAACCGTAAAATTACCATTGGATTTATAGAGTATTGGTTTTTATGGATGATAAAATCAAAAATAAATTGTGTCTTTCGATCTTAATTATTTAGAACTACCGTTTACAACATAATTTATACCATTGACAACATTTGATATTTATTTTAAAGAAAAGAATACGATATTAACCATAGAAGGTTTAGCGTTTATTTAAGATTGATCGTTCTAAATAAAAAGTTCTTTATAATTTATTGAGTTACTAAATTTGGAGTGTATCAGTGCATTCACTCTGTTAAAAAGAGTGGAACTTATTCTTTAAAATAAGAGGGCATAGATTAAAGGATAAGATACTAATCAGATAAAAATAAAATCAAATTAGTATCTTATCCCTGAATTTTGAAATGTTCTTTTTGATAATATAAAGTTTAATAATCGGTATTCTTAATATGAGGCGAACATTGATTTGAATACCGTATTAACAGAGTCCCCCCCCTCCCTTAAACCTTAAAGGAATGGTTGCCTTGTGTAGCCGTTCCTTTTTTTATGCCTATTTCGGCTTTCCCTCAAATATCGTAAGAAGAAAGGTTTTTCATCCGGGAAATTTATTTGAATTACAAGAGGACTATTGAAAACTTATTGAAGCCTAATAGCATTATTACAAATATTTTGAAATGAAAAGAAAGCTAAGAAAATTGAAGTGTTAAAGATTGTGAATCGTGGGCTATTTTATCGTAAAGATATTTCCAAGCTTAATTCGCGTTTTATAAAAGTATATAGCAATCCTTATTATGGAAATTTCAGAGTATATAAGATCAATCGTTAAATCTTTTTGCCTTAATTAGAATTTTGATTCTTCGGTAAACAGTATTTAATTTTGCCGTAAATGAAAGTTATAGATATTAAAATATTACTACTCGGCAACTGAAACAGGTGATTTGAGCTTTTATAATAATTACTTGAAAGCTGTTTATTTAAATGACGGCTCATCAACACAAAATTCAGTTAAAGGAGTTGAAGGCACATCATTTAGTTCTGTTGCAGCTACTATCGGACAAGTGTATCCTGAAGATTTTCCTGATGACATAGAAGCAACTAATGGCGGTGTAAATATTCTTCAGTATAATGCAAAAAGAACGAATGGTGATTATATGAAAGCCGGAATTTCATACTCGGGTAAATTTGGTACAAGTGATAAACCAGGTAAGCTTGTATATGTTTCCTTTCCTTTTGAAACTATCAGCTCATTATCGCAAAGGAAAACCCTGGCTTCAGAAATTCTTAAATTCTTCGATAATACTACGGGTATTCATTTGGAAGACAGTGAATTACCAACTGAATGGAGTTTATCCCGTAATTATCCAAATCCATTTAATAGTCAGACAAATTTTGAGATTCAGGTTCCGGAAAGAAATTTCATGAATCTTTCAATTTATGATGTACTTGGCAGGAAGGTAGCGGAAGTTTATTCCGGTGAAATTGAAGTCGGAATACATAAATTGAGCTGGAACAGCAATGAATTAGCAAGCGGGATATATTTCGCAAAATTATCGGTTGAATCTAAAGATAAAATTAGGAATCAAATCCAAGTAAAGAAATTATTATATTTGAAGTGAGATGAAAAAAGTATTTGTAATATTTGTGTTTTTTATGGCGGGCAACATTTTTGCCGGTGATCCTGTTCCGGGTTGGAAAGTTGAGACTAATAAAACTGGCGCTGCATCTAAAACCGGTGAGAATAATCAGGTTTATTTTGAAGTTTATAATGAAAAAGGGGAAAAGGTATATTCGGTCTCAAAGTCCTTGCCTTTTGATGTGCCTTATCCTTCCGCTTCGATCTTTCAGGCGGGTGAACTTATGGTTGTCTATTCTTTTGATGGCGTGATTGAATTCTACAACAACAAAGGTGAATTGGTTAATACGATAAAACCAAATTACAATACCAGTCCCGAATTTGAACGTTCAATAAAATTTGCCACGCTTGATGATGAATCTGTTATTCTTGTTTCCGAACCGGAACATTATTATTCAAGATTGCTTATCGTTACTTCAGACGGAAGAATTAATATTGAGAAGGATATTGAAGGAACAAACGCTACCGGAGTTGTAATTTCAGAAAGCGGCAACCTGATTGCGACCGGCACATATTCATGGATTGATACCGTTTTCCTTGAGCAGACTAATTTTTTTGATAACGAGGGAAATTTAATTGGCAAAGTACCGTTAAGTTTTACATCCGGTAAATTTAATGCTGAGGAAACAGAGTTCCTTGGTTTTACAAATTCAAATCTTTTTAGCGTTGATATTGAAGATGAAAAAATTATCTGGAACAAAGAATTACAAAGCGACTTAGTAATTACCGATGCGACAATTAATGGTGATAAAATTGCATATATTACTTCTGAATTACCAACGCTTAAGGATGGTAAGTGGTATTACTCCCGGCTTGAACTTGAATTAGTTAATGATGATGGTGAAGAAATAATTTCAAAGAAGCTGCCGGATGGATTATTTGAAACTGTTGAATTTACTAAATGTGATAGTATTCTTCAGGTCAACCTTGATAATAAACAAGTTAAAGTTGAATAGAGATCATTTCAACTTTTCAGGTTAATCTAATCAAACTACCAAACGCTGAATAAGAAAATATCATTTAGGTGATGTTTGAGTATTATATTTTTTAACTCTGCCGTTTTCATCATAATTAATTTCCGAAATCAGAACATCTTCATCATACTTGGCTTCAGATTTAACAAATCCATTTTCGTAATAGGAAACCGATAAGCCGCTTTGTTTTCCTTTTCTGTAGAAAGAATATTTTTCCGTGTTTCCGTTTGGGAAAAACCACGTCTTAACTCCATCTAAAAGACTATCCGAATATTCCGCTTCCCATTCAAGCTTACCATCCTGAAAAAATCCCTTTGATTTACCTTCAAGTTTTCCGTTAACATAATTCATTTCGGATTTAACGGATTTATCCGGGTAGTATAAAACCGATTTGCCATCAAGTATACCTTGTTTATAGGTCATAGCTCCAATCAGTTTCCCGGTTTTATCATACTCCTCACTTAATCCTGTTTCTTTAGTATTCTCATAATGTATTATTGATTTTACAGTGCCGCTGTCATAGTAAGCAATGCAGGTGCTGTCAGGTATTCCTTTTGTATAATTAAATTCTGATTGTATAAATCCGCTTGGGTAATACGTTTTGTTTAATCCTTCTTTTAGTCCGTTATCAAAACTTGTCTCAGATTTCATTATTCCGTTATCGTAAAAATCTTTGAAGCTTTCCTCGGTCTTTTCAAATTTACCGACAATATCATAACGCTCGCGTTTAATTATTTGTCCGTCTACATAAGTATCAATTACTTTAATCAGTCCGTCCGGGTAGTATAGTTTTGAAATGCCTTCCAGTTTATTGTTCTTATAATTTGCTTCGAGAGCGAGTTTACCGAAATCAAAATAAACCCGGTTTTTTCCTTCAAGTCTTCCTTCAACATAATATTTCTCAACTTCAACTTTGCCGTTTTCAAAAAACGTCTGGGATAAACCATTCAGCAAACCATTCTCATATTTCCACAAGCCCATTATAGCGCCGCTTTTGTAATAGGTTTTAGTGATGCCTTCAAGTTTATCGTTAACATAATTTTGTTCAGCAAGCAGTTCCCCGGTTTCATAGTACCAGCGTGAAATACCTTCTAATTTACCATGGATATAATTCCAGTCAAGATGCGTTGTGCCGTTTTTATAATACCACCTGTGGCTGCCTTCTTCTTTATCGTTTTCAAAGTACCATTCTTTCCAGAGTTTACCGTCGTCATAAAACTCTTTGAAATTTCCGTTTCGCATGTTATTCTTATATTCACCCTCGGTCTTTATAACACCGTTTGGGAAATAAGTTTTGTGGATTTCAACTTCCTGGGGAAGTGAGACAGTTAACAAAAAAAGTATGTTTAGAAAAGCCAGTTTTATATGTAATAATTTCATCGTGCTCTTAAAAAAACTCCACAAATTTAAGGAAAATAATTTTCAGATAAAGTTTATTTAATTCTATACAAATTGAATAAACAAAAAATTCACTAAATTAACATAGAACTTTTGAGGAAATATGTTCACTAAACTTGTCAGCATAAATTTTTTTGATACCGATGCAGCCGGTGTTTTATTTTTCGGAAATCTTTTCAGGCTTGCTCATTCTGCCTATGAAGAGTTCATGAGCAACGGTAATTTTGTACGGAATTATTTTTTAGATAATGAATTTGCCATTCCAATCGTGCATACAGAAGCTAATTACTTAAAGCCAATTCTGCCTTCTACCCAGCTTAAAGTTGAATTAACTGTTGAGGAATTAAAAGAATCAAGTTTCGCACTTGAATATTTCTTTGTAAATGAGAACCATGCTATACTGGCCAAAGCAAAAACCATTCACGTTTTTGTTTCCAAGAAAGAATGGAAAAAAACAGCAATTCCTGCGGATGTAAAAAGTTATTTAATGAAACATGTTTCTTAGTTCGTCTACTCTTGTTTTACCAAGTTCGGTTTTGGGCAGATACTTAAGAAAAATTATTTTCTTGGGAAATTTAAATGAAGCCAAATGTTGTCGTAGGTAATCAGTCACATCTTTTTTATCCAATTGAATATTCTCTTTGAGTACAATTGCTGCGGCTAAAATCATTCCCCAGTTGTTATCGGGTAACCCAATTGTACAAGCTTCTTTAATCATTGGATGATGCAGTATTTGCTCTTCAACCTCTTTCAGGTTTATATTTTCACCGCCGCTGATTATAAAATCTGTACTTCTTGATTCAACAAAAAGAAAACCATCATTATCAATGTATCCGAAATCTCCGGTAAGAAAATAATTTTCACGCCATGAAGAATTGGATAGTTCATCATTATATAAAAAACCTTTAGCAATTGATTTCCCGGTAACAGCTATCTCACCAATCTTTCCTGGGGGAAGAATCTTCTTTTGTTCATCAACGATTGCAATATTATTGCCGGGTAAAGCCTTACCGGAAGATTCTATTTTATCCGGGTAGGTTGCTGTATCAATTGCTGTTATCATCGAGGCGGTTTCTGTAGAACCATAAACTTTAACAATATTCCAGCCCGCATCATTAGCATGGTGGATTAAATCTTTGCTGCTAGGACCACCGCCAAGAAATGTATATCGTAATTGCTTTCCGGATTGAACATTAGTTCCCATTAATCTTAGTAAAGAAGTGGAAACAAGAGATACTAATGTTGGTTTATAATTTTTAATTGAATAGGCTAAGTCTTCAGTTTTAAGCGAAGAGGGAATTATTAGTGTTGAACCAAATAATAATGTGCGTATAAGAATCATAAGTCCGCCAATGTGGTAAACCGGCAAACTCAAAAGCCACCTGTCATTCTGTGTAAAACTAAAAGCGGAGTGTGAACTTAATGCACTGTTAATCAAATTATTAAATGAATGGAGAATGCCTTTGGGCAATCCGGTTGAACCGGAAGTGTACATTATCAAAGCTGTCTTATCATATCCAAAAGTACTTTCAAAAGTATTCTCTGTTCGCTTTGCATCAAATGGGAAGTTGATAATTTTAACGATATCATCTTTTTCAATCAACCAATTATTCTTTTCATCAACCAGGACATGAGAAGTTGCTGAATGCTTAAGTAACGTCTTCAATTCGTTTTGGGATAACCTGATGTTTAATGGAATTGGTACAGCGTTAATTTTCCAGATTGCCATTAACAGAAGTAAATAATCAATGAAAGGTTCTGCAAGAATAGCAACCTTACCGGATTCGATTATACCTTGCTTGAGTAATGCTGAAGAAATGCCTGAGACAATTGAATCCAGTTCATCGTAGTAAATTGTTCTTTCGTTTGAAATGAATGCAGGATGATGAGAGGGTAAATCTATTTCCTTGTTAAAAAATGTAAATCTCATTGCTAAAACAGCAGCTTAGTTTGGAAGTGAGAGTAAGAGAAAGAGTAAGAGAAAGAAAGATATCTGTAATTCGTTTTCTTACTCTTACTCTTAATCATCATCTTGCTTTACAATAAAATTCCAATTGAAAACAGAACAGCATACATTGCAGATAGTTTTGCAGTTAAGGCAAGAGTACTATTCAATTCTTTACCTTCCAGTGTATAAATCATTTTAATAAGTTTTAATGAAATAGGGAAGGTTAACACAGGCAAAAAAATCCATACTTCCTGTTTGAAAGTAAAGTACACAACCACCAGAATCAGGTAACTGATTATCATGAAGAAAACGTACTGGAGGCGTGCAAATCTTTTCCCAAAAATTACCGATAAAGTTCTTTTGCCGGAAAGCCTGTCTTCATCAGTATCCCTGTAATTATTAACGACTAATATATTTGTTATCAATGCTCCTACTGGTATAGATGACCAGAATGCAAGCGGAGAAATTTGCTGCGTCTGGACGTAATATGTTCCGACTGTTCCAATCAAACCAAAAAAGATGAAGACGAAAATATCACCTAACCCGTTGTATGCTAATGGATATGGACCGGCAGTATATGCAAATCCTGCAAGTATGGAAATCACACCAATGAGCAGAATAAGCCAGCCGCCTATGCTTACAAGGTGCAATCCTAAAATGAATGACAAACCAAATGTTAAAATAACTCCGTACTTCATTTCATTTGGAGTTATTAAACCGGCAGTAACAACCCGTGTTGGTCCTGAACGATCTTTCTTGTCAGTCCCTTTAAGAAAATCATAAAGATCATTTGTAAAGTTTGTTGCAATCTGAATTAGTAATGAACAAATTAATGTTATGATAGCAGGAAGAATATGGAAGCTTCCATCTGAGTAAGCAAGTGCAGAGCCTATTAGTACCGGTACAATTGCTGCCGGAAGTGTTTTTGGTCTGCTTGCTAAAAGCCAGCTTTCAATTTTTGTTGGAGTATGTACATTTGCTTCTATCATAAATTTCTATGGAACCCGCGGAAATTTTTTAAAATCAGGTTTTCTTTTTTCAAGATAAGCTTTCTTACCTTCCTGAGCTTCTTCACTCATATAGTAAAGTAATGTGGCATTACCGGCTAATTCCTGTATGCCTGCCTGCCCGTCAAGTTCGGCATTAAAAGCAGATTTAAGTAACCTTATTGCAAGCGGACTTTTCTCAAGTATTTCATTTGCCCACTTAACTCCTTCTGCTTCAAGTTGCTCAACCGGTACAACTTTATTAACTAATCCCATGTCTTCAGCTTCTTTTGCATTGTATTGCCTGCAAAGGTACCAAATCTCGCGTGCCTTTTTTTGCCCGACAATTCTTGCAAGATAACCTGCACCGAAACCGCCGTCAAAGCTGCCGACTTTTGGCCCGGTTTGTCCAAAGACTGCATTGTCTGCTGCAATTGTTAAATCGCATACAAGATGAAGAACATGACCACCACCGATTGCATACCCGGCAACCAGCGCAATTACAGGTTTAGAAATACTTCTTAATAATTTCTGAAGATCGAGAACGTTTAATCTTTGAACTCCATTTTTTGCCTGGTAACCTTTGTCCCCGCGTATTCTTTGATCACCGCCAGAACAGAATGCATATTTACCGTCTTTGGCAGGTCCTTTACCTGTCAGCAGGATAACACCAATTTCTGAATCCTCTCGCGCATCTGCAAATGCATCATACATCTCAATTACAGTTTCCGGGCGAAAAGCATTTCTAACTTCAGGACGATTAATTGTAATCTTAGCAATGCCATCCATTTTTTCATAAATAACGTCTTTATAACTTCCGCAAGATTTCCATTTGAAATTCATTGTCATCCTTTTAAATAAACTGATTTATAAAACTGTTAAGCAAACTTACAAAAACTTCCGGTCTTTCTAAATGAATGTTGTGTCCGCAGTTTTCAATAATTAAATGTGTAGAGTTTTTAATCTCTTTATTCATCCTTCTGTTTATTGCTGTGAATTTATCATCAAGATCACCTGTTATTAGCAAAGAAGGACAGATTATTTTTTCAAGCTTCGGCCAGAGGTTTTTCATTGAACCGGTTCCAAAACCTCTGAGCGCATTAGCTAAACCAATCCGGTTGTTTAAAAGTTTCGTAGTGCGGATTTCATCCAGGATTTTTTTATCTAATTTTTTTTGTGAATTAAATAACGGAAGATTCAACCAGTAATCAATAAAAGTCTCAATTGAATTGTGCTCTATAAACTCTGCAAGATTTGAATCCTGTTCAATCCGCTCGTTCTTTTGCCCCGGATCTTCCAATCCTGCTGTTGAGCTTTCAAGTACAAGTCCCTTTATTTTTTCGGGGTGACTACAAATGTAAGTTAATGCTGCTCTTCCTCCCATAGAATAACCGACAAGAATTACTTTTCCGGTACAGAGATTTTTTATTATAGAATCAATTTCTTGTAGGATAAATTCTGAGTTGTAGTAGTCCGGGATTGCTGATGAATAATTTTTTCCATGTCCGGGAAGATCAACGGCAATTAAAGCAGCAGGGGCGGTTAATTTATTAAAGAACGGCAACCAGTCGTTTGATGATCCGGTAAAACCATGCAGAAAAATAATTGAAATTTTAGAATCGGAAGAAGTTTTAATCTGATAATTCAGATTTATTTTTTCAGAATTATTCATTGGAATTTTTCTGATAAATCCTTTGAGACGTTTGACCAGTATTTTCTTCGTAGGTCTGCAGAATATTTTGAATTGGTTTTTACCTGCAGAACTGTGAGCTTGTTTTGCTTTAATGCTGATTTGAATTCAACTTTCAAATCTTTCCAGCTTGTAATGTTTATAAAACTGCCGCCGTATGATTTAACAATAAAAGAGAAATTCAAATTATGCGGAGTGATAAAGTAATCATTAAAAACTTTATCATAGCCGGAAACAGGAAGCATCTGGAATATGCCACCGCCATTATTGTTTACAAGAATTACCACTAACGGAATTTTATATTTAAGTGAAGTTAATAATCCGTTCAAATCATAATAGAAAGCAAGATCACCGGTTATTAATACAGTTGGTTTTTGTGAATGAGCCTGGATGCCAAGAGCAGTCGAAGTAATTCCATCTATGCCGCTTGCACCACGATTGTTGTAAACACAAATATTCTCATCTGACTTGACTGCGAAATAATCAGTATCACGTACAGGCATGCTATTGGAAATCATCAGCATAGAATTATCAGGAAGCAGCGAAGTAATTTCTCCGATAATTCTACCCTCAAATGGAAAGTCGGCTATATCAATTATTTTTTTTCTGCTTGTTACAGAAATATTTTCCAGTTTCAAATATGTATTAAGCCAGTCATCTTCAGCTCTTTGGAAATTTTCTTTTTCAAGCGCATCAATAATGGATTTACAATAAACAGAAGGCTTCAGCCCGATTACTGCCACCGCTTTGTTTGACGGATCATACCAATCGCCAAATTCATTAACAAGATATTTTACAGAATCACTTTGCTCAAAAAATAATTCCAGTCCTTTTGAAGTTGGTGTTTTGCCAAAATGAAGGATCAATTCAGGATTCCAATTCTTTAAAAATGAATCGGTTCTTAAAAAGCCTTCGAAGTTTACAAGAATATTTTTTTTGTTGTGTTTGCCAAATCTTAACTGGGAAATTCCATCAGCTAATATAGGGTACTTTAATTTAGCGGCGAGCTTTGTACAATTTTCAGCAAAGTTAGAATCACTATAATCAGGTCCGGTAACTATCAATCCTTTTTTTGTTTGCTTTAGAAGTTTATAAAGCTCGTTAAAATCCTTTTTGCTGTAAGTGCTTTTTACATTCTCTTGAGTTGATACAGGTAATTTAGAAGAAGAGATTTTTGATTTAATTAAATCTTCCTGTATCTCATCTGTAAATTCATTTGGTTCGAATGGTTTACGGAACGGGAAATTTAAATGAACCGGTCCCTTTGAATTTATCGTGCTTTCGTAATATGCTCTTGCGGCAATCGTCTTTAGGTTCAATAATCTTTTAACCGATAATTCTGGTAAGCCAAGATTGAAGTACCATCTTATATGATTCCTGAAAATGTTATCCTGGTTAATGGTTTGGTTTGCCCCGCAGTTTAATAATTCTGGTGGTCTGTCTGCCGTGCAAACAATCAGAGGAACGTGATGGTAATATGCTTCAATTATTGCAGGATAAAACTCTGCTACCGCCGTACCTGAAGTACTTACAATTACTACAGGACTCTGAGATGCTTTTGCCAAACCAAGAGCAAAGAAACCGCTTGATCGTTCATCAATTATAACGTAAGACTTGATAGCTTTATTTTCTGAGAACGCAATTGTAAGAGCAGTATTTCTTGAACCCGGAGAAATACATGCATACTTAACACCAAGAGAAGCTAATTCCTGGACAAACGTGGTGCACCAAAAATAATTCCGATTAACTTTTTTTATCATTATCAAATAAAGATAAGATAGGCTTGAATTTTAAATCAGTTTCTTTAACTTCCTGGGCAGGATCAGATCCATCAAGTATTCCGCCACCGGCAAAAGCGTAAATCTTTTTCCCGATATTCAGTGCAGATCTTATGGAAACAGTAAACTCACCAAACTTATCCTTATTAAACCAGCCAACTATTCCCGAATATAAACCTCTCGGATAATCCTCGGTTTCTTTGATAACCTGGATTGCAGAGCTTTGCGGTAAACCGCATACAGCCGGAGTCGGATGAAGTTTTTCAAGTATATGGAAAATACTATTCTCACTATTTACCTTTATCTGAACCGGAGTCCAGAGGTGCTGAATATTTTTCAGTTTTTTAATCTGTGGTTTACTGTCGAAAGAAATCTCACATTCGTTTGATTTAAATTGCTGTTCAATAAAATCTAAAACTGTTTTATGTTCTTTTAAATCCTTTATTCTTTCAAGTAAATCTTTAGCAAACTGTTCATCTTCATTTTCATCTTTGCCTCGTGGTGCTGAACCTGCCAATGCATCGGTAGAAATAAACTCGGGCCCAAGCTCAACAAATTTTTCCGGAGATGCTCCGAAGAAAGAACTTTTACCAGAGTGAAAAGAAAAGATATAACAATCAGGATAGTCTTCTCTGAATGAAGAAATGAAGTTGAATACATTAGGTTCTTTTTCTATCTCGATCTCAACCATTCGCGAAAGTACAACTTTCGTAATAATATCAGACTCAATCTTTTCAAGTGTTTTCCTTACGCTTTCCTGCCATCTCTTTTTATCTTTAGGTGAATTCCCAATCAGGTGTAATACTTTGGGAGTTGAATTAAAATTTTCATGCCGGTCTTGTTTAATAAGAGCTAATCTTTTCTCGAATTCCTCTGTAATTTTTGTATTGGATGCATCGGGCGGAAAAACAAAATTAAATGTTACATATTCCTTATTGTCAACCTTTGATAAAATAATTTTCGGAACAAACCAATGACTGTCGCTGAAATCTTCCCAGATTGACTTTTCATTTTCTGGCAGGAATTTTAATCCGCCAACAAACAATGGAATTTTTTCGTTTACCTTGTTATCGTTTGAAAAGAAATTCGAAAGAATTCCATTTACTTTTTTACCCGTATAAATGAATCTTGCTTTGCCGCTTTCTTTAATTGATAGAAGCTCACCAAGTGCAATAAAAGAAAATCCGGACGAAGGTTTATCCCAGTAAAAATATTTTTCAAATCCCTTTGCAATAGGATACAAATTATCAAACAGATTTATCTCTTCAAGCCTAAAGGTATAAGTGATTATTGAGTTACCGGATTTGAAAAATTTCTGATGCGCAGCCTGAAGAAAATTTATAAATTCAGTGTTCAAGAGTAAATCAAATTAGTTGTTAAATAGTATTTGTATTTCAGAATAATGATTCAATAAACAAAAGAATTAGTAACACGTCTTGTTTAAAGTACAAATGAAAACATTTATTTAGGCACATTTAAATTACTACAAAATTTTACTACAAATCAAGAGTATAAAAAAAATTCTAATCCTTATAATGAAAATTAAATTAATAAACAGATGCAATTAATAATCATGAAAAAAAGTTTATTATTATTTGAGAACGCATGTTATCTTTGAACAGGTTTAATCGCAATACCTCTGGTACTAACAGCAAGTGAAAAATTTTTTATTTGAAACTTAAAAACAAGTTAATTACTTTATATTAAAAATGAATGGATTGAATCTATGACAGATGAGAAAATTAAAACAGCAATTGAATTATGGGGTCAGATTAACAAGGTGTATGAAAAATTTAGGAAGGCTCAGGTAAAAACTATATTTGAAGCTGATTTGACTGTTCCGCAATACGGAGTGTTGGAAGTTCTTTTAAATGAAGGTCCAATGACTCTTAAGAAAATTGGCGAAAGACTTTTTGTTAGCGGTGCAAATATAACCTGTGTTATTGATAACCTGGAGAAGGAAGGTTTTGTTAAAAGAGTGCCTTCTAATGTTGACAGAAGAATGATTTTGGCAGAACTTACAGACGATGGTAAAAATAAAATTGAAACATTGTATCCGCAAAACTCGAAGAATATATATGAAACTGCTTCAATGCTGAATACAATGGAACAGGCTGAACTACAGAATTTGCTTGCTAAATTCGATTAAACGGTAATTGTGTTTTTCTGAAATAGAATAGAAATCCACTCATCAAGTACCTTCGTCTTTACGGGCGTAAAACCTAACGATGAATATTGGTCAGTTATATCTTTTTCATCCTGTACTAAAAGACCCGAAAGTATCAGTTTACCGGAATCAGCAACAAATTTGTAAACCTCGCCGGCAATTTCAATTAGGATATTTTTGTTAATGTTAGCGCAGACAAGATCAAATTTTTCCGGTTGAATTGATGAAATCTCGGCAAGTTTAACATCAATTTTATCCGAGACATTATTCAGCTCAATATTTTCTTTGGCATTAATAAAGCACCATTCGTCGTTATCAATTCCTACTGCACCTGAAGCGCCAAGCATTACTGCACCAATTGCAAGAATACCGGTTCCGGTTCCTATATCAAGAACTTTAACACCGGGATTGAGTTCCTCTTCAAGCATTCTTAGAACAAGTTTTGTAGTTTGATGTTCGCCTGTGCCAAATGACATCTTGGGATCAATAGTAATTACAAGCTGCTCCGGTTTGGGGTTATATTCTCTGAATGAAGGTTTAATTACAATCCGTTCGCTAACTTCAATAACGTTAATTGATTTTTCCCATTCTTCATTCCAGTTCTTATCTTCAAATTCGAACTCCTGAATGGAGAATCTTTCTATTACATTTTCTTTCCGCAGGTTTTCTAAAACGGATTGAACGGAATTAAGATTTATCTTTTTGTTTTCATTTACAAAAACGTTAAGCTCTTTATCTTCTTCAGTAATACCATCAATATCTAATTCCCATAATGCACCGCTAACTAATTCGGGAATAAAAGGTTCGAATGTAATTTTAAATTGTGTGAACTTTTTCATAGCAACTCTCATATTTAATTAAGCCTTTGGCCCGGTAAATTCAAT
Organism: uncultured Melioribacter sp.; assembly: GCA_964537965.1. Lineage (GTDB taxonomy): Bacteria > Bacteroidota > Ignavibacteria > Ignavibacteriales > SURF-24 > SURF-24. Next base: position 23,583 of record CAZIDB010000005.1, read on the forward strand.
TGAATAGATGATTCTTACTAATACATCGCCAACTTGTTTTAACGTTTCTTTACCGATATTATCGATGGTATCATTATGTGTATGCCAGTAGTTTCTTCTTTCATCCGGAGTATTAGCGCCAACAAGTTCAGCATCAATAATATTTACAGTTCTTAACCCTACCTGGTTTAAAGGAATATGATCATCGTAAATACCTTCACCTTCAAAGTTATTAAATGATGTTGCATTAAGTTCAGCGGCAGTTGTCCAAATAATATCTACAACATCGGGCGCATACATCATTGAGTTTGTTTCTTTGGAGAATTTTGCTTCCTTATCTCCTACAAGGTCTAACAGAATTCCGAAAGCTGGTCTATAATCTTTAGGCAGATTAGCGGCGAAATATTTTGAACCAAGTAAATAATTCTGCAGATCAGATTCGGTTCCGTAATCTTCACCATCAAATAAAATTAAGTCTATTCCAATCTGCACCTTTTTTTCTTTTAATATTCTTGCTAGTTCAAGCAGTATTGCTACACCGCTTGCTCCGTCGTTTGCACCTGGAATTGGGTTATTTACAAGTGCAGGATTTTTATCGTGATCCGCACGCGGCCTGCTATCCCAATGTGCACATAAAAATATTCTATTCTTTGCATCAGGATTAAAGCTTGCAATAATATTTGTAAGATTAAGTGTTTCATCGTTATAACCGGGATAAGAAAAGTTTTGAAGAGTAACCTTATCGGCAAATTTTTTCAACTCGGTTTCAAAATATGCTAACGCTAATTGATGTGCTGTTGAGTTTGGATTTCTCGGTCCGAATGAAAGTTGCTTCTCAATGTAACTGAAAGCATTATCAGCGTTAAAGGCAGGTAATGTTGTCATAGGTTTTAAAGAAAATTTTTGTTCAACTTCTTCTTTCGGTGTTTCTTTACCGCAGGATAAAATAAGAAGCGAAAGTAAAACTGGAATAATTATTTTTTTCATATATATTAAATCCGATTTTATTTCTGTTCATAAAAAATTCAGGTGATAAGTAATCACATGTTAACAAGTGTGCTTTCAGGAAAAATACGTTCTCTCTCTGAAGTTGACGCCAATTACTTCCTCAGCAAACTTTTTCGCTTTTTCAATATCAATTTCATCTAATCCAACAACTGACAAAGTCAGTCTGGAAAATTCTTTTACTTTCTTAGCGAAGTCTATCATCTCATCAAACATTTCCGGTGCTACTCTCATAAGATTTGCATACTGTACTTTGTCTGTACTGTTCAGGCTTATCGATACTTCATCAATCAAGCCTTTAAACTCGGGAGTAATATCGCGTTTATTAATTACGTTTCCATGTCCATCGGTATTGATTCTTGTTTTGCCGCCGTTAGCTTTAACGTATGCTGCAATTTCTTTACAAACCTCCCATCTAATTGTCGGTTCACCAAAACCGCAGAATACTATCTCATCATAATTCTTTGGGTCACCAATTTCTTTTATGTATGTCTCAGCAGGAGGTTCCTGGCTTTTAGTCATCTTTAAGTTGTAACCTTTAACAGTAGCGTCACCTTTTCTATCGCAGAAAACACAATCAGCATTGCATCGGTTTGTAACATTAATATAAAGTGAATTCCGGATTTTGTAAGTGAAAGTCAGTTCCGGCAATTTTCCAATGCCGAAAAGTTTAAACGCATTTAATGAAGTTGAGTTTGCAACATCTTCAACCGAGAGGTTTTGTATCTCGGCAATTTTCTCTGCAACTAATTTTACATTAGATGGTTCGTTTCTTAATCCGCGATGTGGAACAGGCGTCATAAACGGAGAATCTGATTCAAGTAAAAGATTATCCACCTGAATTGATTTTACTATCTCACGTAATGTGTCTGCTTTCTTGAAAGTAATATTACCGGTAAAAGATAAATAATGCCGCATTTCAATCAATTCTTTTGCGTCCTGTATAGTACCGGCAAAACAATGAAACTGACATTTTAATCCCGAGTCATTATACGATCTTATGATTCTCATTACATCGTCATTGGATTCGCGGTTATGAACTACCACGGGCAGGTTTAATTTAAGCGCAAGATTAATCTGATCTTCAAATACTTTAAGCTGTTTTTCTTTTGGAGAAAAATCGTAGAAATAATCGAGCCCAATCTCTCCAATTGCAACAACCTTTTTATTTTGAGCTAAACTTTCAAGATCATTGAGATAATTCCCATTTAAATCTTTTGAATCGTGTGGATGAACGCCGATAGTAGCATAAATATTTTCATACTTTTCTGCAAGTGCTACTGCCTGGCTTGAACTTGCAAGGTCTGTTCCGGGTACAATTATATAATCTACACCGTTTTCAAAACTGCGGTTAATTACTTCTTCTAAATCTTCATTAAAATTTGGATAGAAGAGATGAGCGTGAGTATCAATAAACATTTAAAACCTGAATACATTTAATTAAATGAAATAGATTGTAATAAATACAACAGACAACAATAAACCTGTTAATATTAGCGGAATCATAGATGTGGAATCAGAATACAAATCCTCTCGAAAATAAGCAGTATTGATTTTGGATATTGGAATCTCTTCAATACTTCCGTCATTCAAAAACCTTACTACAGCATCATCTTTAACCAATCCGTATCCCAATTCATCATCTGATAAATTCACAACTCTGCCGTCCGATAAAATTATTTTGGTAACCTTTTGATTTGGCTTGAGTTTAACTATTATAGATTCACTATAACAACCCAAAAAGAACAAAGCAAACACATTTAAAACAAAATATTTGAAAGCGTACTTCACTTTATCATTAAAAAGTTACTTCTAAACTTAGCGAAATATTTCTAATTGGTGAAAGATTACCGATCATCTCGACATAATAATAATTCAAAAGGTTATTGGCATTTAAATTCATTTTGAAAGGGAGATAGTTTATAATAAAAGTATAACCAATCCGCGCATCCCATAAATAAACAGGAACACGTTTATCTCCGTCTATTACAACGCCAAGATCTATAATCTCATTATCAATTTCTTCAACTCTGCTCCAGAATCTGAAATTCGATTCTACTTCGAACGATGCAAAAGTGTAAATTGCAGAAGCATAAAATGTATGCCTTGGTCTGTACTTAAGCATCTTTTTCTTTTCCACATCTCTTGCCCAGAGATAAGTATGATTCAAATTAAGTTTAAGCGATGAATTAAACAGTACATAATTCAATGTTGTTTCAAATCCCTGGATTCGTGCTCTTGTAACATTATCAAAGAAAACCTGTCCGTCAGTCAGATCGATTCCCGGTTCAATGAAATCATAAAATTCATTTTGAAAAGCCGAAACATCAAGAATTAAATTATCAAGACAAACCTGGTTTATTCCAACCTCAAAAGAGTAATTATACTCAGGAATAAGCGAAGGATTTGGTTTTATTACAACTCCGCTTGCCGAAGTTTTTGTATAAGCTTCTGCAAGCGTTGGTGCCCTGAAGCCTTTGCCTGCCGATGCTCTTAATATGGTTGTTTCATAAAATTTATAATTCAATCCTATTTTAGGAGAGAATGAACTGAAGTTATCAATTGAATCTAATTTGCTGTAATCAAACCTTGCCCCGGCAGAAATTAATAACGGGAAATCAAACTTCAAATCAATGTGTGAGTAAAAACCAAATCCGGAAGACGAGTGTTGGCTGAAAATATTCGATTTAACTTTTCCGTAACTTGCTTCAACCCCATTAATCCAGAATAAATTTTTATTGAAGTTATAAGTGGATTGAATTTCCGCGCGGCCTAAGCCGGCTCTTGAATCATCATTGCTTTCTGTTTCATCTCGCCAATGTGTATTGTAGTAACTTACTTTTGTATTAAGCGAAAAATCATTTGAGAAAATTTTGTTGTACATAAGTCCAAGCATATATCTGTCAGAATAAACACGCTGACCCTGGTCAATATCCCTTGGTTGTAAAGCGCTTCTTATACTTTTCCAGTAAATAAAATTGCCCCTGTTCTGGGTTAAACCGTTCGCCAAAAGAGTAACAGTATTTAAACTATCAATGTTGTAAGTCGATTTTAAGTAACCGGTGTATCGCTTTACAAAACCAGATTGTCTGTAGCTTAAATCTTCAGTTCTTGTGCCGGATAATGTGAATCCAAGTTTCCCAACTTTTTGCGAATGAGTTAAAGTAAGTCCGTTAAATGTTCTGTATTCACCGGACCAGTCCCATTCTTTGTAAGAAGGTTTATCATAAGCACCGAAGTAAGATTTAAAGTAGGTGATTGGTTTATCAGTAATTTCTCTCGTAATAATATTGATTACTCCGCCAATTGCTGTTGAACCATATAAAGAACTTGCAGCGCCCTTTATAATTTCAATCCGTTCAAATTCTGTAACAGGAATAATTTCCCAGATAATTTCACCGGTATCGCCGGTGTATAATGGTATTCCATCTTGGGCAACTAAAACTCTAGTTCCGGCTCCTCTTGAATAACCGCTTGAGCCACGGATGCTTATCTGGTCCAAATTAATTGATACTCCCGGAACGTGTCGCATTGCTTCATCCAATGAAATAAAGTTACGATTGTTAACCTGCCGGTTACTTAAAACAAACGTACTTACAGGAAGCTCCGATATTTTTTGTTCGTGTTTACCTGCGGTTATAACTATACTCTCTGATTGAATTATCGCTTCTTCCAACCAAACATTTATTGTTATTGATTGATTTGAAATGATAATATTATTTCTGATTTCCTTTTTATATCCGACAATTGAGAATTCTAAATTATAACTTCCTGCCGGGAGATGAGAAAAACTAAAATTGCCGGAAGAATCAGTATGAGTTCCGGTTGATCTATTCTGAAGAAAAACATTAACCCCAGAAATGGGATTCAGATTAATATCCGTTACTTTGCCGCTCAAAGAAAAATCCTGTGAGTAAATAATCGAAACAGTACAAAAGTAAATCAGGCAGATAATTTTGAACATCTTCATTCTAATTACCTCCGGGCGGCTGTGGCGGAGGATTATCAAAATCGCAGATGAAATTTATATTTCCTGTAAACTCATTATCTTTTATTATCAACTTACCGGGATTCAGGCTGTCATTCTCAGTATAATAAATTCCAACCACAATCCAGTCTTTTCTGCTAATTGAAATTTCCGCAGTCTTTGATTGTGCGACAGCAACGTAAGAATACTCACCCGGTTTAATTTCAATTAAAGGATTTTTTGCTGAGCTATAATAAACCGAACGTGTATTGTTTGGAATAGAATCACTGACAAAACCAAGATTGAATGCATTAAAATCGCCTATAGAATTAAGCGGATTTTTAAATGCCACAACGTGAGTGCGTGTAATTCCCTGTGGCCAGTTTCCTTTAAAAGTAATTGTTCCTCCGAATCCTGTGTTTGTTTCAATCACTTCCGGTTCAGGTGAAATTCCTAATCCGCAGCCGATGAATAAAACTGCAAATAAAAGTATTATGGTAAACTTAAATTTCATTGCGAAGCAGAATTGCCCTTAATATTAAATATTTTTTACCTGGCAGTGAATTACAAGCTCGGTTAAATTTAATCCTGACATAATTCGTGCTTAGAATTTCACACAACTTTTATTACCAAGATAACATTTTTAAGTAATAGTCGAAAGGAATAGTTAGGCAAGTTTAAATTGCTGCAGAATGTGGTAAAGCATTCTGCCATCAATAAGGCAGAAATGTTTATTGTTAATACCAAGATATTTTTTACATGATGGAGAAAAAATTCCGGAAGTAATGATGAATGCTTTGGATAAATTTTTATAATCCGAGAACAAGGAAATAAATTCCTGCAGATCTTCACTGTTAATCGTTTTCTCAGCGCTAATAAGGAATAAGGCTGATTCTTCCGTTTTACCAACAAGACGAGTCCCAACAGCTACATCATCTTTTTTATCTTCCTTATATTTTAAAAACTTCAAGCTGCCGAATCCCAGTTTAACAAGAAACTTTTTCACAGCTTCTCTTAAATCGTCCTGTTGAAGTTTAAGGTAATCTTCAAATGTAATTTCAGGATTAACGGAGGTTACTTCAATCATCTCCTGCGCTTTAATGTTGAAAAGTGAAAGCAATTCTTCAGTTGGAATTAAGTCAGATAAAACCGAAGGAGTGAAGCCTTCGTATACTTTAAGCTGCATCAAACCGCTTTTGGATAAAAGCATATAAATTTTTTCTACAATTGTATCTTTTGTAAGATAAGAATAGATATTAACTGGTGTCTTTCCGCTCATCTCTATTTTATCCTCAAGCTGCGATACAGATGCAGGATTCCAGGAATGATCGAAATGAATGATTGTCGAAAAATCTCCCGGCTTGAATTTCTTCTGGACTGCTTTTGAATCAAGAAGGAAAACGCGGACCTTGCCGGACTTAAAAGCCTGTGTGGCCTTTTGAATAGAACCTTCCTGCATACCGATTTTTATTAGAGAATAATCAATTCCGTTACTTTGTAAAAGTTTTTCAAGCTTATCAAGCCCGTATTTCTCATACTGGGAGAAGATAAGGATTCTTTCTTCCGAGTGTAGTAAATAATCCAACAGGTAATCAGCCTTGGGATTAGTAAATTCCCTGGAAGCAAAGTTGCATACCTGCATAAGCTGGTTTATCAGACTGAAAATCTGCGGGCGTACTATATAATAATTCCCACGTTCAATTGTTGAGTAAATTTTTACTTCAGCTTCCTGGATTGCAATATCATATTCTTTAAGTTGTTCTTCTGTAATGTTAAACCATTTGTTGTGGAAAATCTTTAACGGTAATTGCTGCTGAACTTCTTCTTTCTTTCTTTGAAGTATATAAGAATTCAATTCATCTTCAGCCGGTTTGGCAGAAAACAGTGTGGTAATAAGCGACTTGAAATTATCAACAATCAGATTCGCTTCATCGTGTACTTTATTTGACAGCAACCAAAGATAGTTCAGGCTGCTGAAAGTAAAAATTCCTGTAATAAAATTTATAGCTTTAATTTTCTGGAATGAATCAATAACAAGGCAGTCAAATTTTGCAAACTGTTTAGAGTTAATGCTTTCTGCTTCAGCATTTTCCTTAAGAAGTTTGTAATCGATAATTGCAACATCAAATGCTTTTCTTTGCTTAGAAATTTGTTCGGTTGAGGAAATGACATTAACCTTAAGTTCAGGGGCAAATGTATTAAATAAACCTTCCCAGCCTTCCGGATTTCCGCTTGAGTTAGTTAGAAATGAACTGCCGATATCAAAACTATCAGAAACGATAAGCGCTTTTTTAATTCTTCTTTTGGAAAGAAGAATTTTTAAAGCATAAATTGTCTGAACAGATTTACCAAGACCATGATCATCTGCAAACAAGGCGAAGTTATTATTTATAAGAAACTGAACTCCATCTTTCTGGAATTGATAAAGACCTTCCACCTGGTTAGTAGTAAACTCCAGGTTAAGCTTTTCCATACTTGAAAGTACAGGGAAAGCAGCCGTACTTTTTACAATTAAATCAGGTTGCTTCCAACCTGCAAAATCAAGGGTTATTCTTGAAACGAGCGATGACGCTTTATAATTAAAAATCCATGAAGAAGGAATCGTTTGTATATTAGTGTCAAATGAAAATGAAACCGGGGTACTCATTAGTCTGCTTTCAAAAGACCAGTAATTGTAAGTGAACATGCTTTCCTGTGCAGATAGCTGAAGTTTGTTCAACTTATAAACTTTCGCCTTTGTCAGTCCTTCGATTGATGGTATTTCAAATGAAGCTACTTCTGATTTTCTGTGAAGCCCGGAGAAACTGTAATCATAAATTGTCGTACTGAATTTTTCAACATTAAGCAACTTAATATTATAAACTGTTGTTGGCGGGGTAAGCAGGTTTTCAGAAGCAGTAATCGATTCAAAGAAATATTTTGAAGTGGTTTTATCGGTTATAAACTTAGCGTCTTTTCCGGTCTGCAATAAATTCTCTGACAAGTTCTGCTTTTGTATAAAATACTGTTCTTCAGATATTACATCGGTAACAGCTCTATCGATACTTATCTTCCAACTGCTTAGCTGTTTCATTTGATCTATGAATCTTAATTTATCCTGGAAGCTAAAAGTATCTTTTATTGACTTATTAGAATCATCAAAAGAATATAATCTTTTGGTAAGAACAGGTTTTACTTTATGTTTGAAGTTATAAATTCCCGGAGTTTTGAAATACTCTTTAAGAATTGTTGTATGAACAATTTCTGCTTTTGTTTCAGAGGGAGTTAAATTTTTACCGACTTCCGTTTTTACAAGTACAAAGAAAAATCTTTCTGTCTTAGCCGGTTTAAATATTGCGCTTATATTTTTAGTTGCCTTGGCAAGAAGGAATTTGTTGAAAACCTTTTTGTCAAATAATCCGCGTGAATAAACAAATGTAGTGGCATCAAAAGTTTTAGTCGGTTCAAAAGATGAATCTAATGACGTTTGCTTGATTTTTTTTACAGGTGGGAAATCAAACGTCCTTTTTTCTATTGTGGGCTTTTTAAGCCACCTATTCCAATGCCAATCGTCTGGTCTGTCAATTTTATCAATTGACTCCGCGACTTTCAGCCGGGCTTTTTTAAGCATCTTTATTCGTCAATCTTCTGCAGGTGAACTTGTTCGCAGGCAGTTTTCAACCTGTCGAACGGTTCAATTAAATTTCTTAATGCAGAAATCTGTCCAAGCTTTTCTGCTATTTCAGGCAGCTCAGATGAAAATTTCTTTACCGTATCGATGAATATCCCTGTATCTCCCGGTAATTTTACATTGTCTTCACCTGACTTTTTGCCTTTTGCCGAGCCTTCATTGTCTTTATAAAGACGGACAGCACGAACACCCTGCTTGTTGTTTATACCTAAGAATAACGGATCTCTGAGAAGAATGAGATCGAGGTCATCTTTAATAGCGCCAAGTAAAGGAAGGGCAATAAGTTCAACAAGTATATGTTCAAGCAGAACATCACCGTATAAAGTTTTCTGGAAGTTCGTTGGTTTTATTGGTGCAGTAACTCGGAATTCAAGAGGTTTAGTGTCTGGGTCAGTCACAAGGATTGCGCCCATAACACCGGAGTTATCATCAAAGGTATAGGTTTCTAAGAATGCAATTCTTACTAAGTCCATTTGTTCTCCTAAAAATGTAATTATGATGAATAATCGAAAAAAAAATGAATTAGTTAAATACAAATTTTACATTACAGCAAAAATTCTTTTTGGGAATTTTTCCGGAAATATATCCTTGGCCGGTATTTAATATTCTAATAATTACTCTCTTATTTACCAAATTAAATTACTGGAAGCAGATGGTGCAAAGAACAAATCAATTTTTTAAAACTATCAATCCAGGATCAACTTCAGATGGAATTTAATCTGGTAAGTCAGACTAAAACAGAAGTTGCATTGTGCCGTTCATTAATACTTATATAACTTTCCCGATTACCCTACCTGTTAAATCCATTTCGTTAGAAATAGCAAGAACCTTTTCAACATCTTTTTCATTAACAACCGAAACCAACCCTATTCCTAAGTTAAATACTTCATACATCTCTTCATTTTTAATATTGCCTGCTTGTTGTATAAGCCGGAAAATTGGAAGCCATTCCCATGCATTCCAGTTAACTTCAAGACTCAATCCTTCAGGGATGATTCTTTTTGTGTTACCGATAATTCCGCCGCCGGTAATGTGTGAGAAACCTTTTACATCAACATTCTCTATAATTTTCCTTATCAAAGGCAGGTAAGATTGATGAACGCTTAAAAGCTCTTCACCTAAAGCATTTGTTAAAGGAGAAGGTGTATCGGTTAATTTATATTTTTCAAGTAAAACTTTTCTTGCCAATGAATATCCGTTTGTATGAAGTCCGTTTGATGGAAATCCAACAAGAACATCCTCAGCTTTAATATTCTTACCATCAATTATTTTAGATTTTTCAACAACGCCAACAATTGTACCTGACATGTCATAATCATCAGGAGCGTACATACCGGGCATCTCAGCAGTTTCACCGCCAATTAAAGCCACACCATTTTCCCTGCATGCAATTGAAAATCCTTCAATTATCTTTTCGGCTATATCAGGATTCAATTTCCCAAATGCTAAATAATCCATAAAATAGAGAGGTCTGGCCCCGCAAACAGCAATATCATTTACACAATGATTTACCAAATCCTGACCGACAGTGTTATGTTTATTCATGGCAATGGCAATCTTCAGCTTTGTACCAACCCCGTCAACACTTGAAACCAGGACAGGTTCTTTATATTCTTTAACCGGAACCTCAAAAAAAGCTCCAAAATGGCCAATATCCTTAAGTACATATTTGTTAAAAGTGGATTTAACATGTGTCTTGATCCTCTGGACTGTTTCTTCACCTGCCCGAATATTTACACCGGCTGATTTATAATCTGCTTCCATTTCTCCTCTTCATTTTTACCTGCAGAAAGTTAAAGATTATTAGGTTCTAAATCAAAAACAGCGAAACCTGAAAGTGAATTTTATTGTAAAAAATAACGTTTTCGATTAAGAGGCTATTAGCACTCTCGTATGAATAGTGCGGGAATTTTAATATATTTGTTCCGTTTTATTGCAAAAAAATTGTGACCTATGGATGTAATTGAATTAAATGAACGTGAAAAATCGATACTGAGAAATATTATTAATTATTTCCTTTTGACGGCAAACCCGGTCGGTTCAAGAAATCTTACTAAAAAATATAACCTGGGGTTTTCTCCGGCAACTATAAGGAATATAATGTCTGACCTTGAGGACGAAGGGTTTCTTAATCATCCGCATACATCTGCCGGAAGAGTACCGACTGATAAAGGTTACCGGTATTATGTAGATTCTTTAATGGATCCACCGACTCTTGGCAACGAAGAAAAGGAATTTATTCGTAATGAGTTAAAAACCTTTACGGATGAAACCGACGAATTGTTCAGAATAACATCAATTCTGTTAAGTAATATAACTAATCAGCTTGCTTATGTTACTTATCCGAGTTTTGATTCCGGTATCCTTGAAAAACTTCAGATTGTACAACTAACATCTTCAAGATTGCTTGTGGTTGTTGCAATAAAATTAGGATTGGTTAAAACTATCACTCTTGAACTAAAAGCTGAGCTTAACAGGGATCATATAAGTTTTATTGAAAGGCTTCTGAACGAAAAACTATCCGGATTAACTTTTTCAGAGATAAGGAAAACTTTTAGTGAAAGATTTAAGGATGTAGCCGATACTTATAAGCCGGTTGTAAGAGTGTTTATTGATTCTGCGGATAAAATTTTTACCGACGTAGTCAAAAATGAAAAAGGCGTGCTTACCGGTGTAAAAAATATTCTTAAGCAACCGGAGTTTACTGATCAGCTTCACTTTCAGAATATAATTGAACTTGTTGAGGATAAAGATATAATCCTTCAGTTTATGAACGAAACTCCTTTAAACGACCAGGTGGTTGTTAAAATAGGTAGTGAAAGCAATTCTGATATTCTTAGTGATTACAGCCTTATAAGCAAAGAATATAAAATTGGCGATATTAAAGGCAGGCTTGGTATTGTTGGTCCCAAAAGAATGCAATACTCAAAGGTAATTGCCATTGTGGAATTTGTAGCCGAAAGGTTATCTGAATATTTAAAAAAAGGAAGTTTATAAAATCAAATTGAATCAAAGGAGAACCCATGTCCAAAGACAGAAATGATAATAAAGAAAAGAATAAGCATAAAGATGAAAATAAAATTGAAATTGAAAGACCTGAAAAAAAAGAGTTGAAAGAAGATAAGATTCCGGATGAACAGCAGGATACTTTAAATGAAGCAACTTCGGAAAAATCAATTGATGATATTTACTCAGGTGAGATTATTGAGCTAAAAGAAAAAACAGACAAACTTGAGAAAGAAGTAGCCGATTATAAAGATCGTCTTGTACGTAAAATGGCCGAATTTGAAAACTATAAAAGACGTACCGAAAATGACCAGGTAAACCTGCTTACATATGCTGCTGAATCATTTATTGTTAAGATCCTCCCGGTTTATGATGATCTTGAAAGATCACTTCAGCATATTGATGATGAAAAAAATATTGATGCCGTTAAAGAAGGTTTGAAAATGGTGTTCAATAAATTCGGTAAAATACTTGATGAGCAGGGAGTTAAAAAAATTGAAGCTAAAGGTAAACCGTTCGATCATAATTTTCATGAAGCTTTAATGCAGCAAAAAGTTGAAGGGGTTGAACCTCATACGGTTATTGAAGAAGTTGAACCGGGCTATATGTATAAGGATAAAGTTATACGCCATACAAAAGTAATTGTTAGCGATGACGGTTCTAATTAATTTGTAATCCAAAACTAAATCAGAAAAAACAGAATGGATAAAAGAGATTATTACGAAGTGCTGGGTGTTGGTAAATCTGCAACCCAGGATGAAATTAAAAAGGCTTACAGGAAACTTGCAATGCAGTTTCACCCCGACAGGAATCCTGATAACAAAGAAGCTGAAGAAAAATTTAAAGAAGCCGCAGAAGCATACGAAGTATTGAGCAACGATGATAAACGAAGCAAGTACGACAGATTTGGTCATGCAGGTTTACGCGGCGGTCAGGATTTCCATGGCTGGTCAAATGTTAATGATATCTTCTCACAATTCTCTGATATATTTGGCGGCGCATTTGGCGGCGCATCTATCTTTGAAGATTTTTTTGGCGGAGGTGCTCAATCAAGAGGAAGAAGAAGAGGAAACGGAATTCCCGGCTCTGACCTTAAACTTACTCTTAAACTTACGCTTGAAGAAATTGCGGCTGGGACAACAAAAAAAATCAAAATAAAAAAATATATTAAATGCGAGGATTGTAACGGCACAGGAGCAAAAGGCGGTGACTCTGTAAAGACCTGCTCGGTTTGCGGTGGTTCAGGTGAAGTAAGACAGGTATCCAGATCTGTATTTGGTCAGTTTGTGAACATTTCCACCTGCTCAAATTGTGATGGCGAAGGAACTGTGGTTGATCATCCCTGCAAAACCTGTATGGGAGATGGCCGCATTCAGGGCGAAACTACAATCAAAATAAATGCACCTGCAGGTGTTACAGACGGCAGCTATATGACTTTACGCGGAGAAGGTAATGCCGGAAAAAGAGGCGGCTACGCAGGTAACATTATTGTAGTGTTTGAAGAACTTCCACACAACTTGTTCCTTAGAGATGGTGATAATATAATCTACGAGTTATTCTTAAGTTATCCCGAAGCTGTTCTGGGATGTGAAGTTGAAGTGCCGACTTTAAATGGGAAAGCCAAATTAAAAATTGATCCGGGTACTGAAGCAGGTAAATATCTTAAGATGCGGGAGAAAGGCATTCAGCATTTGAATCGTCATGGTGCGGGTGATCAGCTTGTTAAAATAAATATCCACGTTCCGAAGAAAATATCTTCAAAGGAAAAAGATTTATTGAAAGAACTTGGTGAATTGCCTAATATTAAAGTGCCTTCTTAAAAAATAATTGAACAGGCATTCCGGGCTTAAGTGAATGCTTAAGCTGTTGGTGTTGGAAATATTTCTTTAAGATAAATTCAATAAAAATATTTTTATGAAACTTAAGAAGATTTCTGACCTTGTTGGTTTTACTGAAACTGAATTTAAAGTTACCGGCTTTGTGGTGATTGCTCTGCTGGCAGGACTTATAATAAAATTCTTTAACTTTGAAAAAGCAGTTTACAAACAATATGATTATAAAACGGAAGACAGTCTTTTTTACCAGGGTAAATCTGCAAATGAACCTGAAGAAATTAATGTAGTTACTACTAAAGACAGCGTTAAAGTGAAAGTGCTGGGATTAAGTGAAAATAAATTCCCTGAAGCAAAAAAGAAAACTGTTCTTAAAGAAAAAAGCTTAAACCTGAATACTGCTGCAAAAGAAGATTTGATGAATTTACCCGGAATTGGTGAGAAAACAGCAGAGAATATAATTGAGTTCAAAAGAATAAACGGCAGGTATAAAAGTATTGATGAACTGATGAACGTAAAAGGAATTCAGCAGGCAAAATTCAGGAAGATTGAGAAATATATTTACGTGAAATAAAAATCTTATCATTAAAAGAAGTAAACTATGAATGTCTTTCATAATCATATCGGAATCAATCTTACAAATTCCAGGATGCAGCTTGTAGAAGTTGCGTTTGCAGGTGAAGATTTTATTGTCTCAAATATTGATGAAGCTTATTTTAATGAGTCGCTCGACTTCAATGAAAAGGAAACAAAGATAAGTTCTTTACTTCAGAATGCTTTTAATGATATTTTAATCAGGAAACCTTTGACTGGTAAACACGTATCTTTTACACTTCCGCAGAATTTATTTTTCATTGCAGAACTTCCGCTTGAAAACACTTTATTGGACAACGATTTGATGGAGCATCTTCAGTGGGAATTTTCACTCTTGTTTCCATACAACGATATAAAGGATTTCCATTTTCAATTTCATAGGATTGATTCTGCTACTCCCGGCAGAGTTGTTGTAGGCGGATTGCATAAGAAATTCATGAAAATTTTATCTGATTTCTGTTCGAGAAATGAGCTGACATTAAAGTATATTGATACACCTCATTTTGCTTCGGATAATATTCTTAAAACAGATACTGATTTTAGTTCAGGTAAAAAAATTATCAGCCTTTTCGTTAGTGACGGAAGTGTAACCTTAAATGTCTACAAGGATGAGAAGTATATTGAGTTTCATAAACTGTTTCCTAAAAATGCAGGTGAGATTATTCCGAAATTAATTGAAGTTATAAAAGACAGCATAGCCGTCGGCGGAGATATTGGTTCAATTTCCAAACTTTATGTCGCCGGTGAAGATATAACCGAAATATTTTTGGAGAATTTAAAGAAGAACATCAAAGTAGAGGTCGAACGGCATAATCCATTTGACAAGATTAAAATTGACTCATCGTTACTTGAAAGCAATATGCAGTTCAGTAAACAATATTCCTTTATATCTGCTGCGGGAATTGCATTCAGAATTGTTTAGCCATAAAAGATAATAATGCGAATAATCTCCGGTTTACATAAAGGCCGAACTCTAAAAGTACCAGGTTCAAAATTTACAAGACCAACAACCGATAAAGTCCGCGAATCACTTTTTAATATTTTAAATAACACGATTGACTTTGATGGTATTGAAGTGCTCGATATTTATGCCGGGTCAGGTTCACTTGGACTTGAAGCATTGAGCAGAGGAGCAGGCAAAGTTGATTTTGTTGAAAAGAATTTTCCTGTTTATAAAATACTGAGTGAGAATATATCACATCTGAAAGTTGATGAACAGTGTTACATTTATAAAATGGAAGCAATCGGGGTAACCAGATTAGCTAACCACAAACAATACCACCTTATACTTGCGGATCCGCCTTTCTTCAAAGATGATATTCATGATGTTGTAAAAAATCTTTTAGCTAATTCCTTCCTTTACGATGAAGGAATTATAATAGTTGAAAGATCAATCCAGACAAAAGAAAAAGACATTCAGCAATTCGGAACAGAACCTTTTAAACGAATTGGTGACACTCTTCTATACAGGTTTGAAAAGACTACGTGAATTAACCTCTGATGACGTGTTGTTTAATTCGCATCTGCTCTATATTTTTCTATCAGTTGAAATAACGAAGAGTGATATATGCGAAAAGTAATTTATCCCGGTACTTTCGATCCGGTTACGTACGGACACATTGATATTGTAAGAAGAGCAATAGATCTTTTTGATGAAGTTAATGTAACGATTGCAGTAAATCCGAATAAAGCAGTTACGTTATTCACAGCTGAAGAAAGAATTTTTTTGCTAAAGGAAAGTTTAAAAGAATTTGATAATGTATACGTTGATTATTTTACAGGTTTAACCGTTGATCATGCACGTGAAGTTGGTGCAGGAGGGATTATCCGTGGCTTAAGGGCAGTAAGTGATTTTGAATTCGAGTTTCAGATGGCGCTGATGAACAGGAAACTTGCAGGCGATATTGCAACAATTTTTTTGATGCCGCATGAAAAATATACTTACCTTAATTCATCATTGATAAGAAACTTAGCCAGCCTTAAAAGTGATGTTAGCGATTTCGTTCCGCCGTGTGTACAGGAAGCTTTGGCTAAGAAGTTTAAATAATTTTCAATCCATGTTTATCGAAACAATAATATCTTATCAATTCAATAATGAATGATAAACAGGATTAATATCTTTATTCAGTTTTAATGTTCGTAAATTGGTTCTTTAAGGGGCATAGCTTTTGAAAGATATATTTAATTAATCAAATTAAATCTGTGCAATAAACTTTCAGCGTTAAAATGAATATAAAACTAAAGAAACAAACTTCATCTAAAAGCCCATTCTTACTTTTACTCTTATTCTTACTCTTCTCCATTTTACCGTCGGGTATTTATTCTCAAACAATAATCGCAGCAGATGATCCTAACATACAGTATTTCGGCAGATGGGATTTTGCAGATCCTTTAGCTCCAACTCACTCCTGGCCCGGCGTTTATATCTATGTTGAATTTGAAGGTACAAGTATCGGCGTTAAGATGAATGATAATTTTGATTACTACAATGTTATAATCGATGATACAATACTGACTGTATTTCATGGAACAAATTCGGGAATATCATCTTATACATTAGCGTCCGGTTTGCCGGAAGGACAACATTCAATTTTATTCGTTAAGCGTAGTGAAACCAACTGGACTAAATTTTCTTTCAATGGTTTTATACTTGATAATGGTAAGACTCTTCTTCCTCCAAAAGAAAAACCAGTTAGAAAGATTGAGTTTATCGGCGATTCGTTTACCTGCGCTTCCGGTAATGAATGGACAGATAATTCCGCTCCTTCGAATGTTGAGAAGTACACAAATATTTATGAGGGTTTTGGTTCCATAACCGCAAGACATTTTAATGCCCAGTATGTTTTGTCAGGTCGTTCTGGTTACGGATTAGTACTTGATTATACTGGTAATTACGAAGGTAACCTGCCGGATGTTTTTGACAGGACGGTATTGATTGCAGAAAATCCGAAATGGGATTTTGAAGGGTGGGTTCCAAATTTAGTGGTTATTTGTCTTGGCTTAAATGATTACTCGGGCTTCGGCGGTTATTCATCAACTGTTGCCCAGGATAAAACTGATTTATATAAAACGAGATACCATGAATTTATTGCTCAGATAAGAGATGTTTATCCAGGAGTTAAAATACTTACAGTAGCTGCCCACGTTGAATGGATTCAGAATACGGTACAGAAAGTTGTGCAGGAAGAAAACGAAAGTGGAAACAAGGATGTATTTTATACTTACTTCCCTTACTACAACGGTGGCTATGTAAATAACGGTCACCCGAATGTAGAGACTCATCATAAAATTGCCGAGAGATTAATTGCTGCTATTGATACAATAAATGCCTGGGAACCTTATGTTGATAATGTCCCTCCTGAAATTGTAAAACTACCGGTGTCACCTTTTACTGTTTACGATACGACTTATACTTTAGAGGTGACAACAGATTCCTATTCAACCTTAAGATACAGCACTGCCGATAAGCCTTTTGATGAAATGGAAAATGATTTTACTGTAACAGGCAAACGTGAACATTCAGTTAAAATTTCCTGTGAACATAACCAGCAGTACACAATTTATATCAGGGCAGAAGATTTAAATGGAAACGCGATGAGTTCATCCGCTGTAGTTCAGTTTGATGTTGATACAACTAAAATACTTTTAAGCTGGCAGGCTCCCTGCTATGATGCTTCCTCATGGAAATCCGGACCTACACCAATGGGCACGGTTGGAAAAACAGGTATAAAGACTGAACTGGCTTCGGTTACTACTGCTTACTTCAGAAAGAAATTTGAAATTCAGAATTATGAAACCCTTATTGGTTTTGGTTTGATGATAAAAGGAAATGATGGTGCGGTAGTTTATCTTAATGGTCATGAAGTAGAAAGAATTAATATGTTTACCGACGAAGAAGTTCTCTATAATACACTTGCAATAGAACCGCAGAATATGACCAAAATGGTGGTTATAAATTCAGCCAAAGGATTGGACAAACTTCATAATGGTGAAAATGTGGTAACTGTTGAAATTCACTCCAGTAATTCTGCAGCACCGGGTTTGTTGTTTGATTCACAGCTGTTTGATAACACAAACAAAATTTATTACAAGCTTGGTTCGGACTGGTCTTATTACGATGCGGGCAATACTCCTGAAGATCAGCTTACAAACAAAACGACGGATGTTGCTACCCCATCTGTTCCTGTTGAAACAACTTTACATGCAAACTACCCGAATCCTTTTAATCCGGAAACAAACATCTCATTTTCACTAAAAGAAAAAAGCAAAGTTGAATTGAAAGTCTACGATATGCTGGGAAAAGAAGTTTGTGCTCTTACTGATAAAGAATTAAATCCAGGGAGACATAGCTATAAATTTGATGCCGGTAATTTATCGTCGGGAATTTATTTTTACAGGCTTAAGACAGGTTCATTTATTAGCTCAAGAAAGATGATCCTGATTAAATAGAAATACGGAATGATGAAACCGAAATCTGTTTTATTGTTTTGTATTTGGATTTTTATGGAAACCTGCACTGCCCAGGTTTCCAAAGTTTATATTAACGAGATTCTTGCTTCTAACACTTCAACAAATGTCAGCTATGATTTTTCCGAGTATTGCGACTGGATTGAAATAGTAAATTTCAATCCGATAGTAATTGATCTTTCCGGGTATTATTTAAGTGATGATACAGCAAATCCTTATAAATGGAAAATTCCGGATCATTCACTAATTGGTTCAGTAAATGCCAAATTATTCTGGGCTGACGGCAGAGATACTCTTCTCCATACAAATTTCAAACTTGATAAGGAAGGAGAATATATTGGACTGTACGATCCTTCCGGTAATGTGGTTGATTCAATAACATTCGGGCAGCAGAAAAATGATATGTCCTTCGGCAGGCTTTCGGGTGATATTAATTCATGGGGGTATTTCTCTCATCCAACCCCGTTAAAAATAAATAGTGCAGAATACATTAATGGCTTTACTAAAGAACCGGAATTTTCATTTAAAGGAGGATTTTATAAAGGGCATCAGCAATTATCTTTATCCTCAAATGATCCGTCTGCAGAAATCAGGTTTACCACAAACGGTACTCCGCCTGATGGTTCATCCGAACTTTATACTAAACCAATAGAGTTGGATTCAACCACTGCAATAAGAGCAAAAGCTTTTTCAGAAGGAATGGTACCTAGCGAAGTTGTAACACAAACTTATTTTATAAATGAAGAGATTGATCTTCCTGTTGTTTCTATTGTAACAGACCCGGGTAACTTTTTTGATGATAAAATCGGAATTTATGTCACCGGAACAAACGGCACTTACGGCGAATGCGATCCTAAAATTCGTAATGTAAACCAGGACTGGGAACGCCCGGTTAATTTTGAGTTTTATGAATCAACAGGTGAACAGAGAATTAATCAGTTGGCAGGAATAAAAATTTTCGGCGGCTGTTCACGTACAAGGTATCCGCAAAAATCTCTGGCGCTGTTTGCTCGTAGCGATTACGGTAAAAGTTCATTTGAATATAAATTTTTTGCTGATAAGAATATTGATAAATTCGAATCCGTTTTATTGCGAAGTGCTTCTGATGACCAGGTCTTTACAATGTTCCGTGATGGATTGGCTCACACTATTCTGTCAAAAGAACTTGATATTGATTATCAGGCATTTCGGCCGGCTGTGGTTTTTCTGAACGGAGAATACTGGGGCATTCACAACATAAGGGAAAAAATTAATGAACATTATTTTGAAGAGAATTTTAATGTTCCGGCAAGTGAAATTGATCTGCTGGAAAGGAATGCAAACATTCTTACCGGTACTGCTACTGCATACAACAATATGCTGAACTATGTCAGATCCAAGGACATGGCTCAGACTGTTCATTATGAATATGTTAAAACATTGATGGATGTTGATCAGTATATAAATTATCAAATAGGTCATATCTATCTTGCAGAAAGAGACTGGCCAGGAAATAATATAAGATTCTGGAAAGCAAACTCGGGTAACTATAAAAAATGGCGCTGGATTAATTACGATATGGACCAGGTTTTTATTTATACAACTACAAATTCAATTGCTGTTGCTGCAGCTTCAAACGGACCAAACTGGCCTAATCCACCATGGTCAACCCTGCTGTTCAGAAGACTATTAATGAACAAGGAATTTAAAAATAAATTTATCCAGAGATATGCTTATTTAATGAATACGCTTTTTGAACCCGGTAATGTAATTCAATATATCGATAGCCTGCAGAATATAATTGCCAAAGAAATTCCAAGACATATAACCAAATGGGGCGGTAAAGTTGATCCGGATTTTAGTGAGGTGGGATGGACGCCTGAACCAACATTTAATTCTGTTGAGGAGTGGAATGAAAATGTTGAAGAACTTAGAGAGTTTGCCGGAGAAAGACAGAACTATTCCTGGAAACATATGATGGAGTATTTTAAAATAAGTGATACAGTTTGTATTACAATCTCATCCAATATTCCGGAAGCAGGTGAAGTAAAATTTTTCAATTGGCAAATACATGAACCTGATTTGAAAGGTAAATACTTTAAAGGAATTCCTTTTACTGTTGAAGCCGTGCCTTACTTTGGTTACAGGTTTTTATACTGGAAGCATGGTGATTCAACAAAACACAAATCGTGCATAGAAATAATACCCGACAAAGATTCTTTGCTAATAGTTTACTTTGAGAAGGAAGTGTTAAGCGATAGTAACCTTGTCATTATAAATGAAATAAATTATAACTCATCAGATTTGTTCAATAGCGAAGATTGGATTGAGTTATACAATAGGAGGTATGCACCTGTTAATCTGTCTGGCTGTATATTGAAAGATGAAAATGAAGAATCTCC
The DNA here is from genome assembly GCA_964537965.1 of uncultured Melioribacter sp. Lineage (GTDB taxonomy): Bacteria > Bacteroidota > Ignavibacteria > Ignavibacteriales > SURF-24 > SURF-24. Next base: position 44,484 of record CAZIDB010000005.1, read on the forward strand.
TTTTATTTTTCCTGAAGGCACTGTGATTGGAGCCAATAGTTTTTTAGTCGTTTGCAAAGATACTAACTCGTTCAATTCATGTTTCCCGTTGGTAGCGAATAAGACAGGTAATTTAGGTTACGGCTTAAATAATAAAGGTGAAGTTGTAAGATTGTATTCTTCTAATGGTTTGCTTATAGATTCAGTTCATTACGATAATAAATCCCCCTGGCCCGTTGAGGCTGACGGTACCGGTGCAACATTAGAACTAAAAGCTCCGATGCTTGATAATAATTTACCAGGCAACTGGATTTCTGCTGCAGGTAAATATGGTACACCAGGATACATAAACTCAACATTAATGGAAGTTGAATCCGCTAATCCGGATGCCAATCCAACTGAATTTATACTTTACCAGAATTATCCGAATCCATTTAATCCAACAACAAAAATAAAATATACAATCCCAGCCTCCCTAAATCCCTCCCAAGGAGGGACTTTAATATCATTAAATGTATATGATATTCTTGGGAATGAAGTTATAACTATTGTTAATGAAGAACAACCTGCGGGAGAATATGAAGTAGAGATGAACGGAAGTAAATTATCAAGCGGAATTTACTTTTACCAGCTAAAAGCCGGAAGTTATGTTCATACAAGGAAATTAATTCTCCTTAAATAATAATTCTTACTTTAAAACTAGAAAAAAAACTATTAAAAAATGTAAAGGTTCACACTAACCTGCATCAGTAGTTTTTTAAGAAGAATGAAAGAAGACTGATTGTAATTACCAGGAGTGAAACGATGAAGTAATCAATGGAATTAAT
>CAZIDB010000006.1:0-4824 GCA_964537965.1 uncultured Melioribacter sp.
CTATCTAAAAATGTAATGAAATTTCCTGTTGATGCAACAATTCCCGTGTTTCTTGAAAGAGCGAGTTTTTTATTCCTGTGTTTCATGTACCGAATATTTTCAAAGTTGTTTAAGTAATTATCCATCACTTTAAAAGAATTATCATTGCTTCCGTCATCAACAAATATTAATTCCCAGGATTTGTAAGTCTGGGCTAAGAGAGACTCAACACTTCTTTTCAAATAACCTGCCCGGTTAAATGAGGCCATAATAACCGAGATTTCAGGTTTAAATTCATCATAAACCAGAGGCATAAGTTTTTTCTGTTTCTTTTAATTGAACAAATTCAGTTAAAAACAACCATAATTTAATTAATTTCGCCGTTTTTTATATCCGCTATTATAGTTATTTTTACAACGATTTTCTTAATAGGCGAGGGTGATTAAATGTCGCTAAGAGAACAGAATAAATATTTTGAAGCTTTACGGCGTTTTGAAACTAAATTAGAGAGGAAAGACAGCGAAGATTACAAAATGCTTCTTTCGCGCCATAAAGATGATGAAGACCTCGATATTTTATCTATGAACAGGTTGAGGGAACTATATACAAAATATTATCTCGACCGTCAGAAAAAAAATTATGACGCTTACTTTAAGAAAAGCCCCGGTCAGTAAACTCTGGTACCGGAACAATCTATAATTAAATTGCGTATAAAATACTACCATTTTTGAGGATTTAATGAACAATAAGTTAGTTCACAGAATTTTTGCTGTGTTTGTATTTATCATTTCTTTCATTCAATATTTTTTAACGGTTCAGCCTTCGGTTTCTTTTTGGGATTGCGGTGAATTTATATCTGCAGGTTATTCACTTCAGGTTCCTCATCCGCCTGGAGCGCCGTTATTTTTATTACTCGGCAGGTTATTCTCAATGCTCCCGATTGGAGAAAACATTGCATTCAGAGTAAATATGATATCTGTACTTTCAAGCGCATTATCTGTGGTCTTTGTTTATCTTGTTGCCGTTAAGTTAATTCAGAATTTCAGAGATAAAAAATCCGAAAGCCTTTTTGATGGTATTATAAATTATGTTGCAGCAGCTGTAGGTGCATTATCGCTTTCATTCAGTGATACTTTCTGGTTCAACGGTGTTGAAGCAGAGGTGTATGCTGCAAGTACATTTTTATTTGCTCTTATTACCTGGCTTATGATGCTTTGGAATGAAAAAGCTGATGAACCGGATAATGAAAAATATCTTATTATGATTGCTTACCTCGTCGGTTTATCAACCGGAGTTCACCTTATGGCAGTACTAGCCATGGTTCCTGTTGTAATGATTGTGGTATTCAGGAGGTATGTTGACGATGAAGAAGCTTTGAAAAAAACAGGTTATATTTTTCTTGGTCACGCTGTTGTTCTGTTAGTAATTGCGCTTGCTTTGTGGGGTGGACAAAAAATCGCTCAGCCACCGGCACCCGAAGAATACCAGGCATTCGATTCAAGATTTAAATGGATTATGGTAGGAATAAGCGTTGTTGTAATGGCTGCATTCTGGAAAAAATTATTTAACAGGAATTCATTCTATATTCCGTTAATTGTTGGCGGTATTGCGCTTGCGTTTACTTATCCAGGTGTTGTTAAAATGTTGCCGGGATTAATTAAAAATGTTGGCGGAGATAATATCACCGTAGATATACTCGTTATTGTTGTACTGTTTGCATTACTTGGCGGAGGAATTTACTGGTCGGTTAAAAATAATAAACCAACAATTAATCTTGTTTTTACTTCGATGCTGTTTGTCATACTTGGTTTTACTACTTATGCTATGGTAATTATTAGAGCTAACCAGCAACCACCAATGAATGAGAATGAACCAAATGATTTTACTGAACTTGTCTCTTATCTTAACCGTGAACAGTATGGTGATTTCCCGACATTCAAAAGAAGGTTTACCGCCGAAGCTCATCAAACAGGCGTCTATACTAATTATTCATCAGACCTTGAATTCTTCTGGAAGTACCAGATGGATCATATGTTCAACCGTTACTTAGCATGGAATTATATCGGTAGAGTAGGATGGAACCAGGATGACGGTGTTGACTGGAAACAATTATACGGCATTCCATTCTTTATAGGTTTGTTCGGAATTTATTTCCATTTCAGAAAAGACTGGAAGATGGCATCCGTATTTATGGTTATGTTTATCTTTATGGGTTACCTGACTGCATTTTACCAGAATCAACAGGAGCCGCAACCGCGTGAAAGAGATTATTTTTACGTGGGGGCATTCTTTGTCTATTCTGTCTGGATTGCACTTGGTGTAAGAGGTTTGGCAGATCTTGTTAAAGAAAGTATTAAAAGTAAAAGCGCTGCGCAATTTGCAGTATATGGAATTTTATTATTCAGCGTAGTCTTCGTTCCAATAAATATGGCGCGGACAAACTGGGCAAGCCACGATAGATCAGATAACTATGTTCCCTGGGATTACTCTTATAACTTATTACAGAGCTGTGCACCAAACGCAATTCTTTTTACTAACGGCGATAACGATACATTCCCGTTATGGTATCTTCAGGATGTTGAAGGTGTAAGAAGAGATGTTAGAATTGCGAACCTTAGCTTGCTCAATACTCCCTGGTATATTAAACAGCTTAAGCATACGGAACCGTACGGTGCAATGAAGGTTGCAATAAATTATACCGATGCGATGATAGAAACAATTGAACCTGTAAGATGGGAGCCGCAGATTGTATCTGTTCCTGTTTCTCCTCAGGTTCTTAACGATTACACAGTTAAGGATGCTTCTATTGAAAGCCCTGTCCCAACTTCTTTTGTTGAAAAGTACGGCTCAATTGATTCTTCAATTGTTAAGACCGGCAGATTGGCATGGCGTATGAATAACACTTTAAGTTATGGTGAAGTTAAAGCAATAAGAGTTCAGGATCTTATGGTTAAGGATATTGTGGAAGCTAATAACTGGCAGCGCCCAATTTATTTTGCAGTAACCTGTGCGGATGATTCTAAGATTGGTTTGCAGGATTACCTGATTATGGAAGGATTGGCTTACAAACTTATTCCTGTAAAACGTAAACCCGGGCAGGAATTTCTGAATGAAGACATAATGAAAAAACAGTTGTATGTTGATCAGCCAAGTTTCAGTAAAACATATAAACCCGGATTCAACTTCCGGGGTTTGAATGACAAGAACATGTTTTTTGATGATAATCATGAAAGATTAATGCAGAATTACAGAAGCTCTTTTATGCGTCTTGCTGTTTATTATTTTTATAATGAAAAAAACAATAATGAGGCAATAAAGGCATTGGATGAGATGGAGAAAAGAATTCCACGGGATGTGGTTAAAATGCCGTATGGTTTGGAATTCGAATTAAGCAGCATGTATTTTACCGCCGGCGCTATCGATAAGTATACGAAGATGGCAAGAGATATTGAGAAAATTGCACTAAAGCAACTTGCAGATAACCCGGATAGTTTTACTGATTACTATAATCCTTACAGAGTGTTGAGCGAAATATATTCCAACCTGAAGGAATATAAAAAAGGAATTAATCTCTTTCTGCCGCTTCAGAGAAGGTATCCTGATGATCCCGGTATTAAAGGAGAACTTGAAAGATTCCAGCGTATGGCTGCTCTGCAAGACAGTGTAACAAAGAAATAATAAATTATAAAAGAGACGCAGTAAAATGCGTCTCTCTTTTTATATAAAATGAAAATTTTAATTCTTGCCCTTTCCGGTATTGGTGATGCGCTGATGTTTACTCCCGCATTACATCTGCTTAAAAACAATTATCCCGATTCGCAAATTGATGTGCTTGCAATGTTTAAAGGTGTAAAGGATATCTTTGAACGTAATCCGAATGTTAACGAAGTCTTGTACAAAGAATTTATTAAAGAAGGAACGCTTAACTCTTTAAAGTATCTTTTTCAATTAAGAGGGAAGTACGATTTAACAATCAATGTTTATCCCTCAAACAGGAAGGAATATAATATTTTTAACTTTCTTATTGGAGCACCAAAACGCGCTGCCGTAAGTTACTTAAGACAGGATATTAAAAACCTCGGCTTCCTTAATAGCATAACTTTTAAAGAAGATGATAAGCTTCATAATGTTGAAGAGAATATAAATCTTGTTGGAAAAATAACCGGAAAAGAATTTAGTAATAAACCGAATTTCGTGTTTCCATTAAGACCGGATGATCTTTTATTTGCAGATGATTTTATAAAGCGTTTTAAGATTCAGGAGAATGAAATAGTAATTGGTTTTCATCCGGGCTGTGCTGTTCTGAAAAATCATATTAAACGAAGATGGGAGCCGGAAAAGTTTTCTTTGCTTGGGAAAAAGATGATAGACAAGTATAATGCCCGCATTTTAATATTCGGCGGGCCGGATGAAACTGAATTGAAAAATGAAGTGGCTGAAAAAATAAAATCGGAAAAGGTAATTGTTGCAGAGACAAACAATCTTGCTCAATCAGCTGCCGTAATGAAAAGATGCAACTTGTTTATTACAAATGATTCCAGCCTTATGCATGTTGCTGCTGCTATGCAATTAAAAGTCGTTGCTATTATCGGTCCAACAAACACAAACTATATTTATCCCTGGCAAACGGAACATAAAATTGTTTCACTTAACCTTGATTGTTCGCCTTGCTTCTTTTATTCACCAAAACCATTAACCTGCTCAAGAACAGATATCCAGTTCAAATGCATAAAAGAGTTGGATATTGAGCTGGTTTATAAAACTGCCGTTGAGTTTTTATAGAAGTTAAATATTTTTAACGATATAATCTGCGCAAGCCTCTATGTCATCAAAATATTTTATCAA
>CAZIDB010000006.1:4924-6908 GCA_964537965.1 uncultured Melioribacter sp.
AGGGTTATTCCTATCGCGCTACCGCCATTATCAACAGCGCCTTTTGATACGGCTTCCATTATGCCCCGGTTGCCGCCATTGCAAACATCAAGATTGTTTATTGCAAGGATTGCTCCAAGCTTGTAAGCAATTTCATATTGTTCTTCTCCGGGAAGCGGAACTGAACTGCCGAATATCGTAACAATCTTTCTCATTTCATTTATCAGTTAAGGAACTGCCAGGCAACGCCAAGCTTAATATACCTGCGTGGCATATAGTAACCTTCAACAATAAAATATTTTTTATCAAGTAAGTTCTCGAATGAAAAATAAATTGTAGCGCGTTTCTGTATTTCACCTATCAGAATAAAATCTAATGTTAAAGATGGATGCAGCGTAACGTTAAATTGTGGCCCATAACGTCTTTCATTTATTTGCTCCCATAGATTACTCCTATCGAATTCACCAACACGACCTTGCTGGGAACCAACTGATGAAATCCGGATGCCTGTTTTAAGATTCAGATTATTATTAAACAAAATATCCTTGTAATAAATGCCGCCGTTAAAAGTATACTCTGGTAAAGCATATCTTCTGCTTTCGGAATAATGGATATAAGTTTTGCCGCTGGTAATAGTTGTACCCGAAATGGCTTTATACTTCAAATAGTATCCGCTTAAGGAAGCCTCAAAATTAAATCTCCATAATTGATAATTTAATCCCAAGTTGGCGCCGATTAATTTTTTATCAACTGGAATGTAAAGTTTATAACCTGTTTCTGCTGTCGTCAGGTGTAATTCATCTTCAGTATTCCTGTAAAAAATATTAATAACACCGGAAAAATTTTGCTGGAAAAGTCTGAGCCCCGCTTCAGCTAAGGTTGTCTTTGTTGAAGAACCCGTATTGGATATAAGTGAATAATCTCCATTAATATTTCTTTCAGTTATAAAGCCAAACGGTTTTTCGAAATAAGAAACACCGGCATATAAAGATACATTATTGAAAATTTTATAAGTAGCGTCCCCGCCAAATCCGAAATAACTTTTTGAATACTGATATAAATACTTACCGAATACTGATGGAATTAAAGAGCTATCTGCGACGAATAAATTAAACCTTGATGCAACCGAGATAGAATTTATTTTCTGGTCTGATCCCCAGTAGTAAGTATCCAATACTGATCTCTCATAAACAGAATTGAAATACAGTGAGAGAAAATCAGCATTATAATTTTCCGTTAAAGCAAAACCGTATACTTTAATTTTATTGTTGTAAACAACTCTGTCAGTACTTGAGGGTGAAGCAAATTCATCGTTACGGTACTCTAGGAAATTATACCGGGAATAAAAGGTTGCGTCACCTGTTAATGATCCGCTTAATTTGTGAAGCAACCTCAAATCAATATTGCGCTCAGTATTTTTGTAATACCTGTAAAGGTAATTGACTGGGTAACCATTTTCTGATACGGGTTCTTCAGCCAGTTTAGCTGTAGAGTCAAGATCAATTCCGCCGAATAAATGAGTTGTTGAATTTGAATAATAGTAATTGGCGGTAATGTTTATATCGTTTGATAAAAGGTAGTGTAGTTTGGCGTTGCCTTGCCAGCTTCCATACTCTGAATTTTTAAATCTTGTGCCGGATGAAATGTTTCCGATAGTGGCGTTTGTAATTTCAAAATGACCGGTTAGATTTTTATAAATGTTGGTACTGAAAATAGCATCTATAAAAGCTTCTTCGTCTGCGGACTGATAATAACGTAAGCGGCTGTAAGCGCCCTTTTTATTTTCGATAGAAAAATTTTCTTTGCTGATAAAATTTACTGAAGATATGTTGTTTGTACTGCCGTATAAAAATCCTCTTGCAGAAGGAATAATCTCAATTGAGTCGATAGATTCGGATTGGATATTGTTCATGTCAAAGGAATTTGTTAGACTGTTATTAATCAGCAATCCGTCTTTCAAATAACTAACCTGGTCAAATCCTGCTCCGTAAATAAACAGTTCACT
>CAZIDB010000006.1:7008-10527 GCA_964537965.1 uncultured Melioribacter sp.
AATATCAGGCGGTTCATACTTAATTCTAATTAAACTAAATCAAAGTTGGGAATAAAGATAATAATAAATGAGAAAGACACAAAGGGGAATAAATACTATGGGTGGAAGAATAAAAGGACGCCCCGGCATTCTTACCTCAGATGTACAATTCGTTTCAACCCGATGGATATTGACTTCTGTTTATGTCATTGAAAAAAAACAGTTTGCTTTAAGGATAAAATTAATTATTTTGAGTTCGTAATTAATAATTATTTAATAAAGGAGAAAACATGGCCGCTGCAAAATCCATGACCAAAGGTCAAATTGTAGATCATCTGGCAAAGAAAACCGGAACTACAAAAAAAGTTTCAACAATGTTTATTGAGGAACTTGTTGCTCTATCCTACAAAGAAGCGAAAAAATCTTTTGTCATTCCTGGCTTGGGCAAATTAGTAGTTGCACAGAGAAAGAAAAGACAAGGCCGTAACCCCGCCACCGGTGCAATAATTACTATACCGGCAAAGAAAGTTTTAAAATTCAGAATTGCCAAAGCTGCAAAAGATTCAATCCTTGGCAAGAAATAATTTATTCTCCTTATGCAAGAAAGCCCCGAAAGAGATCGGGGCTTTTTGCTTTTAAAGAAATCAATTTATTTTTTTTGCGATGATGCTATAAGGTTTAATGCGCTCCCGGCTTTGAACCATTCTATTTGCCCGGCATTAAATGAATGATTAAGCATGCACTCATCTATGCTGCCATCTTTGTGTTTGATGATTAGCTTCAACTGTTTGTCCGGAGCAAAAGAAGTCAATCCGGTTATGCTTACAACATCGTCTTCCTTTATTTTGTCATAATCATTTGGATTAGCAAATGTAAGAGGCAGCATACCCTGCTTCTTAAGGTTTGTTTCATGAATGCGTGCAAAGCTTTTTACTATTATTGCCTTGCCTCCCAGGAATCTTGGTTCCATGGCTGCATGCTCTCGTGATGAACCTTCCCCGTAATTTTCATCTCCGATTACAACCCAGGCATGATTGTGTTTTTTATAATCGCGTGCAACTTCCGGAACAGATTTATACTCGCCGGTAAAAATATTTTTTGTCTTACCTGCTTCATCGGTATAATAGTTTATTGCGCCAATAAACATATTGTTTGAAATGTTATCTAAGTGACCGCGGTACTTTAACCAGGGACCTGCCATTGAAATATGGTCTGTTGTACATTTACCTTTTGCTTTCAGAAGAACCGGCAAATCAACTAAATCCTTTCCATCCCAGGCAGGGAATTTATCCAGCAACTGAAGCCTGTCACTCTTCGGATCAACATTTATTTCAAGGTTAAAACTATCTGAAGAAGGAGGTATAAAATCTTTATCGCCTTTAATAAACCCGGACTCTGGTAATTCTTCACCAACGGGAATGTCAAGTTTAATTTGTTCGCCTTTATCATTTGTTAAAGTATCTGTAATTGGATTGAAAGATAATTTACCTGCTATTGCAAGAGCAGTAACAATTTCCGGGCTTGCAACAAAAGCAAGCGTTTGAGGATTACCGTCGTTTCTTTTTGCAAAATTCCTGTTGAACGATGTAACAATTGTGTTGCGTTCTCCTTTATCGTTTCCCATTCTTTTCCACATTCCTATACATGGTCCGCAGGCATTGGCAAGCACTAATCCACCAAGTTTAGTCAATGTTTCAAGCTGCCCGTCTCTTTCAACTGTAGCCCGCACCTGTTCTGAACCGGGAGTAATTGTAAACTGGGATTTTGCTATTAATCCTTTTGATAATGCCTGCCTTGCAATTTTTGCGGCCCGGTCAATATCTTCATAACTGGAATTTGTACAGCTTCCAATTAACGCTACACTTATTTTTTCAGGATAATTATTTTCCTTAACAGCTTCTTTCATTTTTGAAATTGGCCATGCAAGGTCCGGTGTAAATGGCCCGTTTAACAAAGGTTCAATCTCAGAAAGATTAATTTCAATTACCCGGTCAAAATACTTGTGCGGGTTTTCGTTTACATCTTTATCGGCTGTTAAAAAGTCACTTAATTCTTTTGCCAGACCCGCAACATCATTTCGATCAGTCTTAATTAAGTAGTCAGCCATTTTTTTATCAAAAGGAAAAACAGAAGTAGTAGCGCCGACTTCTGCGCCCATATTACAGATTGTACCTTTACCGGTGCAGGAAATGGATTCTGTTCCATCACCAAAATATTCAATGATTGAACCAGTTCCTCCTTTAACAGTCAGGATGCCGGCAAGCTTAAGAATCACATCCTTTGGTGAAGCCCATCCGTTTAATTTTCCTGTAAGTTTAACGCCAATTAATTTCGGCCATTTTAATTCCCATGGCATTCCGGCCATAACATCAACGGCATCTGCACCGCCAACTCCAATTGCAAGCATGCCCAAACCACCGGCGTTAGGAGTATGAGAATCAGTACCAATCATTAATCCCCCGGGGAAAGCATAATTCTCAAGAACCACCTGGTGAATAATTCCTGCGCCCGGTTTCCAAAAACCAATGCTGTACTTCCTGGAAACGCCTTCCAAGAAATCATATACTTCCTTATTCTCATCAATTGCTCTGGAAAGATCTTCATCCGAGCCAACCTGTGCCTGTATAAGATGGTCGCAATGAACCGTAGAAGGAACTGCTGTTGTTTTTCTGCCGGAGTGCATAAACTGAAGCAATGCCATTTGTGCTGTCGCATCCTGCATTGCTACTCTGTCAGGTGAGAGCTCAACATAATCCTTGCCCCGCAAAAATTCTTTTACCGGGGTTTGATATGTATGAGCGTAAAGAATTTTTTCCGAAAGTGTTAATGGTCTGCCTGTTAATTTTCTGGCAGTGTCAACTTTATTTTTAAATGAATTATAAACCTTTTGGATTTTATCAATATCCGCAGTCATATTGCCCTCTGAATTTTATTAACTGAAACTATAATGAAATGAAATTAAATTAACCATATAACTCGTTTTCAACCAGCTCACATATTATATGAGCGCAGGTGATATGTCCTTCCTGAATCCTTTGCACGTTGGATGAAGGAATTACAATTGGTACATCAACCTGGCTTTTTAATTTTCCACCGTTTCCTCCAAGTAAGCCAACAATCTTTAATCCTTTTTGTTTTGCCTTCTCAACTGCTTTAATAATGTTAGGTGAATTTCCGCTTGTGGAAATTGCGAGTAAAACATCTCCGGAAATTCCCAATCCTTCAATGTTTCTAGCAAAAACGTTTTCAAACCCAATATCGTTTCCTCCGGCGGTTAAATTTGATGTATCAGTTGTTAATGCGATTGCAGCTAATGCCGGTCTTTCAAGATTGTGGCTAAGTCTTATCATAAATTCTGTTGCGATGTGCTGGCAATCGGCAGCACTTCCGCCGTTACCACATAGTAACAGCTTGTTCCCGTTTTTATAGGAATTGACCATCAGGTTAACGGCATCAATAAGAGATTGACTGCACTCTTTTTCAATTAACAGTTTTACTTCAGAACTTTCCTTAAGGGAATCTGAAATGAATTTTTCTTTA
>CAZIDB010000006.1:10627-23833 GCA_964537965.1 uncultured Melioribacter sp.
TTACTCTTATAATGAACTACAGTATTAAATTCTTTAATCAATTGCCAGTTTACTTCATCTTCAAAACAATTTCCTATGACAATTAGTTTAGCGCCGGCGTCTATTTTTTCTTTTGCATCGGATGGATTTTTAATACCTCCGCCTACAATTACAGGAATATCCACCGTTTCCGAAACACATTTTATCATTTCTACGGGGACTGAATTTTCTGCACCGGAGCCGGCTTCAAGGTAAATAAATTTCATTCCAATGTACTGAGCCGCAAGTGCGGTTGCGGCAGCAATTTCCGGCTTGTTGCGTGGAATTGGCTTGCTGTTACTCATATACTCTGCCGAAGTGTAACTTCCCGATTCAATTATCATATAGCCGGTTGAAATTGGTTCGATGTTATATTTTTTAATCATTGGAGCAGCAATTACGTGTTTACCAATCAGTTGTTCCGCATTTCTTCCGCTGATTAACGACAGATAGAGGATTGCATCAGCATCAGGATAGACCTGGTTTACAGAACCCGGAAATATAATTACAGGAACAGAAGTTTCTTCTTTAATTAATGAGATAACTTTTTCAATGTCGCCCTTAGTTATTAAACTACCACCGACAAGGAAAGCGTCTATGCTATTTTTAAATCCATTTCTAAGGAATTTTACCAGTTTCTCCGGAGTTGTTTTATCAGGATCAATAAGAATTAATAAACCGGCTCCTTTTTTTTCTATCGTTTCCTGTAAATAATTAAATACTTTCAATTTCCCCTCCCATTTTTCAAAAACAGAAATATTTTTACTTTTGTCGGTAACAAAATAATAAAATTCTTTTTTGGAAGATACCGTATGGTAAAAAAGAAGTTAGTGAATTTACAAGCCAATCAATTCCCGGATTATTGCGATTTCAGATGCCGGTTTGCCTCGTTCTCCAATCCCGAAACTACTGGTGCCTGCAGACGAGAACAGGCAATCTGGTGTAGTTACTTCAGGAAGTATAATAACAAGAACAACCGGTGTTTTCAAATTATTAAAAAGTAGAGTAATGGTTTGCCTATGCCGGCAAAAACAAAAATGTTTTCTTTCTCTTCAATTTTTACTCTGAAATCAAGGATTTTTATTTTTCCTCTAAACTTTATAATAATAATCCGATAATTAGTTTAGAATTATTTATACATGGTATTTTGCTTAGAACTGTAACTCTTTGCTCCTTCTGATTACAGCTTTAATCTTATAGATGAGGGTAGTTTTGTGAAAGAAAAAAAGAAGACCAAAACAAAAATCGGGAAAGATTTATTAAATCTTAACTTTGATTTTTATGATGGCACTATTGATAAGAGTCTTATTAAGTTCAGGGTTAGAAAAGATATTGTTCTGCCACTGATGGTGGAAAGAGACCTTAATGAGATAAGAGACAAGATAAGAAGCAATTTTTATAACTCACCTTACGTTGTTGAGAAAACAATTGAAGCAATTTTAAACTTAGAAGAATTCCGGATCAATTAAAGTTGTAAGATTACTCTAAGGTTAACCTGAAATTTCTATTTGAAGTGTCATTCTGAAAAGTATATTTTTGAATAATTCTTATAAACTTCTCTGGTATTAATTTAATAGTATCGACCGGAATCTTTATTGTGTTTGTTTAATGAAACGAATTTATATTGATCTGAAATTATTTTTTATTATTCTGCCGGCAGTTTATGCAGTATTTTATAACATTAGTTATTGTGTTACCATTGCAGAAATACCACAAGGATTAATACAGGCTGAAATAAATTACTACCCGCTTACACTTAATCAGATTCTCTTTATTCTTTTTATCGTAATCATATTTACAGCAGGCTTATCACTCCTTTTGATAAACCGGCTTAAAAAGAGTTTAACTGAAAAAAATCTTGAACTTCAGAAAGAATTGGAGCAGCACAGCGAAACAGAAAAAATGCTGCTCAAAGAACGTGAATGGCTTAACAACCTTATGGATAATATTCCGGATACAATTTATTTCAAGGATAAGGAAAGCAGGTTTGTTAAGATTAACAAAGCCCAGGCAAAATTGTTGGGCTTAAACAACCCCGATGAAGCAATTATGAAATCGGATTTTGATTTCTTTTTGCCCGATCATGCTAAAGAAGCATTTGAAGATGAAAAGAAGATTATTAAAACAGGTGAAGCGCTTGTTTCTAAAACCGAGAAAATAAAAGAGCGCAACGGAAATTACAGGTGGGTAAGCGCTACTAAAGTTCCAATGATTGATTCGTCCGGTAACATCTGCGGAATTGTCGGTATATCAAGAGATATAAGCGTTAGAAAAGGATTTGAAGAGAACCTAAGAAAAAGTGAAGAGAAATACAGAGTGCTTTTCGGGAATCTTTTAAGTGCCTTCATCTATTTTGAGGTTCTGTTTGATGAAAATGATGAGCCTGTAAAATTTGTTTTCCGTGAAGTTAATGACAGATTTCTGAAGATTATTTCCAAAAGCCGCGAAGAAGTAATCGGCAGAGAATACTTTGATATAGCCACATTCAAAAGTATTAATTTTGCTGACTGTTATAAAAAGACCTTCTCTTTACAGCAAGCTGTTAACTTTGAACATTTCTCCGAAAATCTTGGCAGATGGTTGTACCTCTCTGTTTATTCGGACAAAAAAGAATGTCTGTATGTTCAGTTTGAAGATATACATGACCGTAAAACAGCCGAAGAACAAATTTCAAGATCGGAATTAAAATTTCATACTTTATTTGATAATGCATCGGATGCGATATTCATACTTAATGGAGACAAGATTATTGATTGCAACAGGAAGACGTATGAAATATTCGGATGCAGCAGGGAAAAAATAATTAATAAAAGTATCACTGATCTTTCTCCTACTTACCAGTTAAACGGTGAAACATCCTCAAAACTTGTGCACCTAAAAATTAAAGATGCGTTAAACGGAATATCACAGAATTTTGAATGGCTCCATTTAAGATCTGATGGGAATTTGTTCTTTGCAGATGTTAGTCTGAATAAAATTCATATCGAAGATTCAACTCTGATCCAGGCAATTGTCAGGGATATTTCTGATTGGAAAACGACCGAAACTATACTAAAGCAAAGAGAAATTCAATTAAAGTCTCTTGCAGAAAACCTTCCGGATATTTTAATAAGATTTGATCCCAAATTACAGATTATATTTATTAATAATCAGATAGAAACAATACTTGGAATTACGGCAGGCGAAGTGCTTAATAAAAAATTGTATGACCTTCAGTTAACAGATGAACTGAAAAACTACTGGGGTGGTGCGATTAAAGAGGTATTTGAAAAAGGCGAGGTAAAGAAAATTGAATTCTCAATTCCTTTCGGAGGAGATTTTAAATATTTCGAGTGCCGTCTTATTCCAGAATTTGCAGCAGGTGAAGTTGTAAAATCTGTACAGAGTGTTAACCGAGATATTACCGAGCAACGCAGGAATGAAAAAATCCAGAATGCAATTTTTAAAATTTCCGAAGCGGTAAATACAACCGAGATGGTTCAAACACTTTATAAAAGCATTCACGAGATTATTGGTGAATTAATGCCCGCAAAGAATTTTTATCTTGCGCTATATGATGAAAAAGATCAGATGCTCGACTTTCAGTATTTTGTTGATGAATTTGAACCGGTTCCGGGCAGGTTACCACTTTGTAATGGCCTAACTGAATATGTTCTGCGAACAGGGAAAGCAATTCTTGTTGATGAAGAAATGGATCAACAGCTACGTCAGAGTGGTGAAGTTGAACTTGTTGGTGAACCCACAAAAATATGGCTTGGTATTCCATTAAAGCTTGGTGAAAAAACATTCGGCGTAATGGTCCTGCAGGATTATTATAATGAAAATGCTTACGGTGAAGAAGAAGAGAGAATTCTTTTATATGTATCTGAACAAATTGCTCAGGCAATAAATAAAAAGAATTCTGAATACAGGCTTGTAAAATATGCCGAAGAACTAAAAGAGCTTAATGCCGTAAAAGATAAATTCTTCTCGATTATCTCCCATGATCTCAGGAGTCCTTTCCATGCGCTACTTGGTGTCTCTGAAATATTGACCGATGAATCTTCCGCATTAACTATTGAAGAAACACGTCACTTAAACAGGGAAATGTACAAGACACTTAAGAATCAATTTAAACTGTTAGAGAATTTATTAGAGTGGTCAAGAATTCAAACGGGTAGAATAAGCTTTATGCCCGGCAAGCAGGAATTATCTTTTAAAGTAAACGAGGTTATTAATATTTTAATCGGCAACGCTCTTAAAAAAGGAATTCAAATTGTGAATGATGTTCATCCGGGTACACACGTATTTGCAGATGAAAACATGCTAAGAACTATTTTACATAATTTAATTTCGAATGCGATTAAGTTTACTAATTTGCGCGGTAAAATTGTTGTTTCTTCTGTCAGGCTAAATAATTTTGTCGAAATCTCGGTTGCCGATAACGGAATCGGTTTATCGGAAGAGGAGATTAATAAATTGTTTAAACTCGATGTTCAGTTTACCAAACCCGGAACCTCTAAGGAACAGGGAACAGGGCTGGGTTTAATGCTATGTAAGGAATTGGTGGAAAAACACAATGGTAAAATGAGGATTGAAAGTAAAGTTGGAGCAGGCTCTAATTTTATTTTTTCACTTCCAACCGCAGACGAATAGATCCTTTTTATAACTTGCAGTTCAATCTTTTCCCGCCTTCAGAAAATAACTTAAGTTTTATGAACACAAAATCTTTACGGCATATAATTTCCCTATCGCTGTAAAGACAAAAAAACATTATATTGCACAAAAAAATCCTACAAAGTTTAAAGCAGGATGAGCGTATGTTAATGGAGAAACGTATTCGGAAAATTCCTTTACCATTCATAATTGTTTTTTTCTTGTTCGTCTTTTTAATTTCATACATTTCAATTCATTTATATAGTCTTTCCAAAGAAGAAATACTAAGTCAAAGCTACCAGGAAATTGCTGCTATTTCTAAGCTTAAAGTTAAACAAATTACAGACTGGCGGAGAGAAAGAATTGGAGAAGCTGAGTTTATAAAAAGGAGTTTACAGTTTACACAACTTACAATAGCTTATTTAAGCAATCCTTCAAATAAACAATCATTTGATGATCTTGTAAAATGGATTAAACCGCTAAAAGAGAACCATGAATATATTGACATGATCCTTATTAAACCTGATGGCAGCACTTATCCTCTGTTCTCAACAGAACCGGAATATTTGTCTTCTACCGACAAAGAAATTAATAATCTTGTACTTGCAACTAGGGAGATTAAACTGACTGATTTTCATCAGGAAGATGATACTGGTGATGTGCACATTGGTATTATCCTCCCGATTTTATCTGATTCAGAGAAGAAAAAAGATATTATTTGTACATTAATGATGAGGATGGATCCTAATAAAAATTTGTTCCCTTTAATTCAAACATGGCCAAGCTTAAGTAAAACAGGCGAGACATTATTGTTAAAGAAGGATGGAAAAAATGTATTATTTCTTAATGAACTGCGTCATAAAAAAAATACTACCTTAAAACTAAAACTCCCTATGGATTCCCAAAATCTTCCTGCGGCAAAAGCTGCCCGGGGATTTACCGGTTTATTTGAAGGGTATGATTACCGCGGTGTTTATGTTTTATCAGATATTAATAAAATTCCTGATTCACCATGGTTTATTGTTGCTAAAATTGATATGGATGAAATTCTTACTCCATTAAAGGAAAGAACAATCTGGAATACAATATTTGCAAGTGTGATTATTCTTGTAACGGGTTTGGGTATTTTTATTTTCCTCAAACAACAGCAAATTCAAAACCTAAGAAAACAGATTGTATTAGAACAAGAAAAATTAGCTCTTAAAAAGCATTATGAATACCTGATATTGAATGCTAACGATATTATTCTTTTATCGGATGATTATTTTGAGATTCTGGAAGTGAATGAAAGTGCGCTTAAAGCGTACGGATATACTAAAGAAGAATTTAAAAAGCTTACGATTGTAAATATTCATTCACCTGAATCAAGGAGAACTATTGCATATTATAAAAACCTTATTGATGCACAGGGCGGGTTGATTTTTGAAACGCAGCATATCCGCAAAAACGGTGAAATATTTGATGTTGAGGTGAGCTCCAAATTAATTGAAATAGAAGAAATAAAATATTACCAGAATATTATAAGGGATATTACCGAGAAGAAACAATATGAAAAGAAAATTTTAAGACATAACCGAGTTTACTCTGTGCTAAGTAATATAAATCAAACTATCGTACGCCGCCGTAACAGGGAGGAACTCTTCAGGGAATGCTGCAGAATAGCAGTGGAAGACGGTCAGTTCAGGTTGTGCTGGGTTGGCTTAGTGGATGAAAACAAAAAGAATGTTCATGTCGTTTCCAAATGCGGTTATGATGACGGGTACCTTGATAACATAAATATTACCTTTGATGAAAATGTAACGGGGCTTGGACCAACAGGAACAGCAATTAAGGAAGGGCATCATTTTGTATGCAATGATATTGAAAATGACCAGCGGATGAAACCCTGGCGGGAGAATGCACTTAAAAGAAATTTTTTCTCGTCTGCTGCATTTCCATTAATGGTTTTTAACAAAGCTATTGGCGCAATAAATTTTTATTCATCCGAAAAAGACTTTTTTGATGAACAGGAGATTAAACTCCTTGAAGAACTTGCAATGGACATTTCTTATGCGCTTGAATTTATTGAACAGGAAGATAAAAGAAAAAAATCTGAAGAAGCTCTTAAAGAAAGCGAAACTATTTTTAATTACTTCTTAAACTACAGCCCGGTTTATGTTTTCTTTAAAGACGAAAACATCCGTGCAATAAGACTGAGCAAAAACTTTGAGCAAATGCTTGGAAGACCAATGGATGAAATTCTTGGTAAAACAATGGACGAACTTTTTCCTTCTGACCTTTCAAAAAGTATGATTGAAGATGATAAAAAAATATTACAGCAGGGTAAACTTATTGTTGTTGATGAAGAACTTAACGGGAAATATTATACTACTATTAAATTCCCGATTTATATTGATAATAAACCCCGGTACCTTGCCGGCTTTACAATTGATATTACAGAACGGAAACAAGCCGAAAAACAATTGCGCGAAAGGGATGAACTATTATTTGAAATGGGAAAACTTGCACAGGTGGGCGGCTGGGAATTTGATACAGTTACTTTAGAAGGCACATGGACAGAGGAAGTTGCAAAAATACATGAAGTCGATCCCGGTGATAAGACAAATGTTGAATTCGGAAGCAGGTTCTATGTGGATCACTCGCGTATAAAAATAGATGCCGCAATAAAAGAAGCGATTGAAAATGGTAAACCTTACGATCTTGAATTGGAAATGGTTACTGCAAAGGGAAACAGGAAATGGGTAAGAACTATTGGTTACCCGGTTTTTGAAGGGAATAAGATTGTTAAAGTGAGGGGTTCTTTCCAGGATATAACAAAAATTAAAATGGTTGAAGAAGAAATAAAAAAAATGAATGAAGAACTTGAAAAAAGAGTGGCGGAAAGAACTAAACAATTGGAAATTTCCAACAAAGAACTCGAAGCATTTTCTTATTCAATTTCGCACGACCTCCGCGCCCCCCTTCGTGCAATAAATGGTTATTCAAATATTGTTTTAGAAAATTATAAAAATAAGCTGGACGATGAAGCTAATGAATTATTAAATAGCATTACAGCAAACACTCAAAAAATGAGTCAGCTTATAGATGACCTACTTGAATTTTCAAGGCTTGGCAGGAAAGAATTGAACAAACTGCCGATTGACATGAATGAACTTGTTAATACAATTTTAACCGAACAGGTGGATGATTTGACCAGTGACAGGCTTGATATTAAAATTGAAAGTCTGCCTGTTGCCAAAGCCGATTATTCACTTATTAAACAGGTAATCATAAACCTTTTATCAAATGCAATTAAGTTCTCATCAACAAAGGAAAAATCAATTATTGAAATAGGCGGAAGAGCAGAGCAAGATGAAAACATATATTGGATTAAAGATAATGGTGTTGGATTCAGTACGAAATACTCGGATAAATTATTCGGAGTATTCCAAAGACTTCATAAAGATAGTGAGTTTGAAGGAACCGGAGTTGGATTAGCCATTGTTAAGAGAATAATAAACAAACATGGCGGCAAAGTATGGGCTGAAAGTATAATTAATGAAGGCTCCGTATTTTATTTCTCTTTACCTGAAAATTAATTGAGACAAATAAATATTTCTTTTCAACAACAGGTTGGTAAAAAATTTTTTTGCGGTGGAATAAAATTAATAATCGAATCAACTTTGTTTGTATAAAGTGAAATAATTTTGAGAAACATCTGAAAAATTTCCAATGTCATTCTCTGAAAACTTGCCTTGCAAAGCAGGCGGGAATCTTAAGAAATCTTTATGGATTCCCACCTGCCTTGCCGCATTTATCAGCCTTTGGCTGAGGCAGGCTTTCGTGGGAATGACAGTTGATGTACAAATAACTTTTCAGAGGTTACTTTGATTTAACATGTACTGAATTCTTTTTAAAAGATATCTTGCAAAACGAAAAGATTTTTATGAATTTACTACTGTGGTTTCCGAAAGTACTTCCAATAATTTTAATAAGGGATAATAAATATCAGATTGACAATATTCTTCGCTTAATATGAATATAACCGGGATAAAAAATAAAATTAAAATCTTGCTTGTTGAAGATAATAAGCATGATGTTAAATTATTAGATTACCAGCTGCAGGATTCTGGATTGAATTATGAAATGAAGGTTGTTGATACGGAAGCTGAATACCTGGGTTCGTTGGAAGAATATTCTCCTGATCTGATTATCTCGGATTATAAACTGCCTACTTTTAACGGAATGGCTGCGTTAAATATTGCTGTTAAATCTTATCCATTAATACCTTTTATAATTTCAACCGGATCAATAAACGAAGAGGTTGCAGTAGAATGTATTAAGGCTGGTGCAGATGATTACGTTCTTAAAGAACAAATTAAACGAATTGGTGCCGCTATCGACGGGGCAATCAAAAAAAAATTGTTGTTGAAAGAAAAACTTCAGGCGGAAGAAGCATTAAGACAAAGTGAAAAAAAATTCCGGCTGCTTGCGTATAATTCCCGCGACCTTATCTTCCGTTATCAGTTATATCCGGAACATCAATATGAATTTGTAAGCCCTTCCTGTATTGAACTTATTGGTTACACTCCCGAAGAACATTATGCCGAACCTTATTTGTACC
Source organism: uncultured Melioribacter sp. (assembly GCA_964537965.1). GTDB lineage: Bacteria > Bacteroidota > Ignavibacteria > Ignavibacteriales > SURF-24 > SURF-24. The sequence goes on from CAZIDB010000006.1 coordinate 19,884, forward strand.
GTAAAATATTACACCAGGATGACAAGCAGAAATTTGACGATATGATTTTTACGGATAAATACTTTTATAAACCGGTTGAATTAAGATGGCAGCATAAAAACGGCTACTGGATTTGGGGTGAACAAATTATTATCCCGATATATAATTCCGACCAGAAACTAATAGCCATTGAGGGAACAGCAAGAGATATAACCGAAAGGAAAAAAGCGGAATTCATTATAAGGAAAAAGGAAAAGGAGCTTAGAACCTTAACACAAAACTTACCGGATATAATTTCACGGTTCGACAGGAATAAAAGACATCTTTTCATAAATGAAAGCATTGAGTCAATAACAGGTATTCCGGTTTCTGAGTTTATTGGAAAAACTAATGAAGAACTTGGAATGCCTGAAGAAAATTTGAAAGTATGGAATGAAAAGATTGAACTTGCATTTAATTCCGGCATAGTTGTTTCCTACTATTTTTCCTTTGAAACTGAAAAAGGGAAAAGAGTATTTGAAACAAGGCTTATTCCCGAAATTAGTGAGGATGGTTCAATTCAAACCATTCTTTCAATAGTCAGGGATGTTACAGAGGATGTAAAGAACCAGGAATTGATTTTAAAAGCTAACGAACAATTCAGAGCAGTATGGGAAAATTCTTTTGAGGCGATGAGATTAACGGATTCCGAAGGAATGATTATAAGAGCAAATGATGCATTGTGCCGGTTGTACGATAAACCAAGGGAAGAAATTGAAGGTAAATTGTTTATGGAATTTTATAAATGCTCACCCGATACGCTGCAGAAATATAAAGAGAGATTTATAAACAGAAGTTTTGAATCCAAACTCGAAAGAGAAATAGAATTGCTGAACGGGAAAAAAATATGGCTTCATTTGTCCAGCTCATTTATAGAAATGAAAGATCAGCCGGTTCTGCTCTTAAGTATTTTCCGGGATTTTACAGAAAATAAAATTGCAGAAATTGAAACACTGAATGCAAAGGAGAAAGCCGAAGAAATTAACAGGTTAAAATCTTCTTTCCTTGCTAATATGAGCCATGAGCTACGTACCCCGTTAATTGGTATTCTCGGCTTTGCAGAAATACTAAAGAATGAAATTGAGGATTCGTCGTTATCTGAATATGCAGACACAATTTATTTAAGCGGTAAAAGATTAGCCGAAACCTTGAACAGTATACTTGACTTTTCAACGATTGAATCTGAAAAAAAGAAAAAGAATTTTGTACCGCTTAATGTAGTTGAGATTATTAATGATATTGTTGAGAGCAATCTTAAAGATGCGAAAGAAAAAAATCTTACACTTGAGTTTAAGTATACTCGACCGGTTATACATGCTAAGCTTGATAAGGTAATGTTTTCCCAGGTGATAAATAATGTTTTGAATAATGCAATTAAATTTACAGTTAAAGGTGGCATTACGGTTAGTACATCGGTTGAACAAATTGATAATGAATCCTGCGTAAGGATTGAGGTAATAGATTCGGGTATCGGAATCCCGGAGAAATTCAGCAATGTAATCTTTGAACCGTTCAGGCAGGGAAGCGAAGGACTAAACAGGAATTACCAGGGAACCGGATTGGGATTAACGATCGCAAAAAAATACACCGAACTGATGGACGGGAAAATAAGTGTTCGCAGTAAAAATGGAATCGGATCTATTTTCATTATTGAATTCCCAGCTATTTCTGTAATTGAACATAAGGAGAGTACTGTAAAATTGGAAAAGACAATTACCGCACCAATGGAAAAACCTCTGTTAGCAGAAATTCCTGATATCCTTTTAGTTGAAGACGATCAGACAAATCAATTAGCTGTCAAATATTTTTTGTCGGGTATTGTCCAGTTGGATATTGCCAATAACGGTGAAACCGCCGTTCAGATGGCTAAGACAGTTAAGTATGCGTTGATCCTGATGGATATTGGCCTGAAAGGTGAAATGAACGGACTTGAAACAGCTAAGGTTATTAGGAAAATAGATGGGTACCGGGATATTCCAATTGTTGCTGTATCCGCATTTGTAATGGATGGAGACAAAGAAAGATTCTTAAATGAAGGTTGTACACATTATCTGCCTAAACCCTTTCTAAGGGGTGATCTTGTAAAAATGGTTCGAAGCATTTTAAACTTATCATAAAATATCGTCTTACGTTATACTTTTCTTCTTTTATCTAATCACTCTCATAGTGAACTGACTGTCTTTGGCAATTTGGGTTTCTCAAAACATTCTGTGATTAAGTGAATTAACTGATTTTAAGGTATAGCTAAATCAGATGTCATTCCTTAAAACCTGTTTCAAAGTTATTTCCGAAAAATCTGGCGTGGTATAATGTTTGAGTCTAACCGGAAAACAAAACACATAATTGTAATAATTTTATTTAAGAAGGCAATAAATCTAATTTATACTTTGACCCGGCTGTAATATTTACGGGTAATAATTCCGTTTCCGTATTGTGTTTTAAGGATTCTATTTAAAGTCATTTTTAGGTGCCGAGGTAAAATATGGAAAGTAATATTCTATGGACCAGTTTTAAGCAAATTGCTGATCCGGATGTTAAGAAACAAATAATTATGAACTATACTAATCTTGTTCATTATGTAATACATAATTCCAAATTTATGACCTTCAACATAATGAACGACAAGGATTATTTTCAGTTCGGCATTGAGGGACTTAGCGAAGCTATTGACAGGTTTGATCCAAGTGTTGGAACCAAGTTCGAAACTTATGCAATTCAGAGGATAAGGGGAAAGATTATTGATGAGCTTAGAAAAATTCAGATAAAACCGCGAGTTAGCAATTCTGATAATAATATTTTTTATTCTAACGTATCCCTGTTTGCCCCTATTTCCGAGGATGAAAGTTACCAGCTTTATGAAATTCTGCCGGACAATAAAGAATTGCCTGATGAACTATTGAACAGAAATGAAATAAAGGATTTACTTTTCAAAGCGATTGAGAATCTTGATGAAAAAGAAAAGCTTATTCTAACGTTATATTATTATGAGAATCTGAACTACAAGGAAATAGCAAAAATCCTGGATGTGACAGTTTCAAGAATTTCACAACTACACGGTAGAATAATTAATAAATTGAGAGAAGACATTAAAGTTCTTACTGACTGATATTTTATAAACACATTAATTCTTGCTTATGATATTAATCCTAATATTTAATATATTTGCATTCACTTGAGGCAATAGATATATTAGATTATGGATGAAAAAGATAAAATACTCATAGTTGAGGATGAAGAAGATACAAGATATATTCTTGACAGGCTTCTTTCTAAAAATAACTATGAAGTTAAAACTGCAGTTAACGGGGAGGATGCAGTTAAATGCCTTGCCGATTTTAAACCAAAAGTAATTATTGCCGACTGGACAATGCCTATTATTGACGGTATTGAGCTTTGCAACATAATTAAGAAAGATGAACGTTATAAACTGATCTATTATATCCTGCTTACTGCGCGGGCTTCGCTTAAAGACAGAATTACAGGATTGGATATAGGAGCAGATGAATTTCTTGTTAAGCCGATTGAAAACCAGGAACTGCTTGCAAGAATACGCTCGGGTATAAGAATTCATAACCTGCAGGAAGAACTTACAAAGATAGAGCATAATAAAGCAGTTCTTACAATGGCTACAACAATCGGTCACCAAATAAATAATCCGCTTGGAAGTTTAGTTCTTACTCTACACGGTCTTGAGACTGAACTAAAAAAAATTGATACGGATAAATTTGAAGAGGATTTTAAACTTATTAACGAAGCTATTGAAAGAATTAAAAAATTTGTTGGCGCATTAACAAATCTTCAGAATCCTGAAGTGGTAGGCTATACAGACGAAAGTAAGATGATAAAGCTATAATCCTCTGAAGACTACCGGAGACTCACGGTGGTAATCCAGTTGTAAATCAATGGTAATACAATAGGAACTCAGTGGTAAT
>CAZIDB010000006.1:23933-25694 GCA_964537965.1 uncultured Melioribacter sp.
AATTTTATAAACTCACCAACTTTCAAACTTTTCAACCTAATAACTTTCAACTGTACTTAGTTTGCTTAAATGCCTGAACGCTTCATCGAATGGTTTACATTAATGCAAACTGTAAATAAAACATTCAGGCATTCAAACGGTCAACAATCAAATGCTTCTTTAGTAATTTTATTTTGTAACAGTAGATAGCGCTTTTTCAACAGCGCCAAGCATTGCTTCTGCTCCAACCATATTACCTGCTGCTTTTTTCATCCAAAGGTCAGGAGCGATATTACCCTGTGTTGCCATGCGTTCAAACTCTTTCCCGATATTACCTGCTTTTTTCATCTGCTCTTCAATCTGGAAAGCAATAAGATGACCGACAGGATAATCCGGTAAATAAAGGAATGCATCTATCATATGCGAATAGATTGCAAGGAGATTAACGTCATTTTGATTGAGCACCGGGGCATAATATTTATTCCATAAATCAACTGCCATTTTTAAAGTAGCTTCTTTAAGCTGTGCAGGTGTAGCATCGGGATGAGCGTACATCCAGCGCCAAACTTCGATGTCAAGAAGGGCAACACCGGCAATTTCAAAAGTAGCCCAGAAATCATTCAGAACTTTCAATGCCTCGGCATTCTTATCATCATTTTCAAGCCCAAGCAGCATAAGATCATTTGCCTGGAAAACAAAAGCGAATGCTTCTGTAAATGCAGTGTTCGGCACTCCCTGCAGTAAAGTATGATCTATACTATTAAGTGATAATGTTTGTTCTACATTATGACCAAGTTCGTGGACTGCAATGTTAAATCCTTTATAATCCATTCCACCTTTTCCAATTCGGGTTCTCAGTCTTGCTTTAACATCTTTCATAGCAGCGCCCATTGCGTGTCCGGAACCTCTTGCAGGATCGACTGCAATATTCTTAGCAATAAAATCCACCTTGTCTTTCTGGAATCCAAGTTTAACAAGGATATTCGGAATGTCATCTTCAAATGCCTTAGCGTTTGGATATTTTGAAGAGACTATTTTATTCAGTTCTTCTTCAGAATATTTTCCTCTTGGTAAAAATCCATTGTACCAAATATCAAACGGTTCAAGTTTTCTTCCCAATCTTTTTTCAATTAAAGCTGCAACTTTAAAAAGTAATGGAGATGAAACAACATCCTCTAATATTTTCTTTACTCTTGCTTCGGGAATTTGTCTGTCCAGATTAAATTTTCTATCGATTAAAGTAGGAGCATTCGGAGAATAAGGATCTGCCATTCTTGAAGCCAGATATGTATTCAATAAAACTTTGTAACGCGTGTCCGGCTCAGGTGAATTTGAAATTTCTTTATTTTCTTTTCCCTCGTTATCATAATCTTTAACGGATGATTTTGTTACTTCATTTGTATAAGGATTCCAATCAACGGCTGGATTATCTATTACAATTTCCGGAATTGTCTGAGTAACAATTCTTTCCATAACTTTCTGAATTGTTCGTTGTTTCTCAATTCCGTTTGTATTGTTTCCGTAGTTGGCTTTTATCTCGTCGCGTAAATTCCAGTGTGATAGCAAACGTAGTTTAGCAGGAAATAACCTGTTCCCGTCTTTATCAACAAGATGATGCATCCAGATGTTATAACCAGAAATATATTGGTCTGCTTCAGAAGCCGCACGGGATATTTCAAGATTAATGTTTGCCGGTAAACGCATTGAAAATCTTTGTCCAAGCCTTGCCTCTGCCCATTTTTTGCGCGACCAGTTTTCACCATACTTTAATTGTTCATCAAG
>CAZIDB010000006.1:25794-31764 GCA_964537965.1 uncultured Melioribacter sp.
TTTAACGAATTGTTCAAAGACATCTTTATTACCGTCTTTTTCATACCAGAAGCCGGCAACCTGATCCAATCCTTTTTGAAACCTGGTCAAAGTTTCTTTATTGGTAATTTCCTTGCCGAATGAATCTTTGAGTGATTTAACCGAGTTATCCATCCATCCCGGTTTTTGTGCTTTAGTATTGATAGTTAACATAAATATTGTAATAAGTATTGTTATTAAAGTTGATTTTAAGTTCATCTGTTTCCTCAAATTCTTTTGAGCTATTTAAAAATGAGTTTTACTATCCTCTGATTATCAGTTTCTATCAGTTGATCAGATTTTTCTAATCAGCATTATTGTCTGATCATCTGTTCTGTTTTCCGGTCCTGAATATTCGCGGACTTCATTTAGAATCTTATTGCTGATATGTTTCGGCGAAAAATCTGTAAGCGGGTTTATGAAATCAAGCAATCTTTCCACACCATATTCTTCTCCATTTCTTAATGCTTCTGTAATTCCATCGGAATATAAAAGAAGACTTTCACCTGTTTCTATATTGTAATCTTTAATTTCATAGGTGCTCTGGCAAAAGAGGCCAAGCGGAAACCCGCGGACGTCAAGGATTTTACTATTTCCGCTTAACAGAATGGGCTGCACATGTCCCGCATTGCAAACTTCAATTCTACCTTTCTCATCTGCTTTAATGCAAAGTAAGGTAGCATAATGTGAAGTAAGTGTGCTTTCACAAAATAGCCTGTTTGCTCTTGAAAGTAATTCGTCCAATGGTAAACCAACAGAGATAAGACTATGAAACATAGCGTGCATGTGGGTCATAAGCATAGAAGCCGCAAAACCTTTTCCGGATACATCACCAACAATAAAGTAAGTTTCATTTCCCGTATTCAGTATGTCGCAATAATCGCCGCTTACAGGTCCTGCCGGTTCATAGATGTAATTAAAATCCCATCCGTTAAGGATAAGATTATTTTTTGGAAGCAGGGCTTTTTGTATACTTGAAGATAATTCAATATCCTCTTCAAGATTTTTTTGCTGCACTGTAGAAAGGTGATCAATACAGAAACGCATCAGCGGATCTGCCAATAATCTTTCCTTTTCAATATGATCATGGCATACTTCGCACAAGCCGTATGTTCCGGTATCAAGACGTTCGAGAGCGGAATCTACTTCCTTTAGCAAACCAACAAGTTGAGAAGATTTTTCGGTTTTTGTAATTGCAATTTCAAGCCTTGTTTTTCTGTCATTCAGCTTTGCCCTTATTTCATCGGTATTTAATTCAAACATTTTCCCTCCGTAAAAACTTCAATCTGTCATTCATTAATTAGACGGTTATGGGTTCCGGTAATATTGTATACAAATGTTTTTCTTGTTATTTAAAAATACCGAACAATTTTTCCAGTCCTTTCTTTTCCATTACAGAAATCTGCTCCAATTCACCTTTATCCAACCAAACACCTCCACACCCGGAGCATTGGTCAATCCTGATATTTTTATAATCTATTTCAACTATTTTCATTCCGCATTTTGGGCAATGCATAAAGTGAAGGTCTTTCAGTTTTGCTCGTTCTTCCTCAAGCATTTTTTTCTGGTTTTCAGCAGCAAGTTTTTTCTTTCTTTCAAGTTCTTCTTTTGCAATATATTCTTCTTCTAATTTGCTCGGTTTTACAGGCATTGTTTTCTCCTTTATAATTTTTTTTGATTTAGATTATAATTTCAACTTTAGCTAAGAAAAGTCCTTTAGTGTATTTATTAATTGAAGACTTAAGCATATATCCGTAATTCAATCCAATGTTGAATGAACTTATGCGGTATTCCAATCCAGCCGAAATGATATTATTTCTTCTAAGCAGTTCATAATCATTTGCGGCGGAAAGATTAAATACTCCTATAAGTTCAACATTAAAAAGGAAATTATCAAAAAGAATTCCTGCTGAAGCTCCGTAATCCAAAAACACTTCTGCATCCGGATTGGGCGAATCACTTGTGGGAATCCACAATCTCGGTCCTGTTTCCACTGCTATAATATAATTCCTGTCAAGCCTTTCCATATATGAATAGTAACCAAAGACACAATAATTATTCTTTGGAATATAATCCCTAAAATTGAAAGTGTAGAAATCAGCAGTAAAGACAGGGAATGTTAATCCGAAAGCGAAATGATCAATATTACTATTCATTAATTCCGGTTTCATTTGCAATAGGAAACTTATGTTTCCATATCCAGTTGTGGAATTTGATTGAATATACGAACCATAACTTTCTTTAAAAGAGAATTGTGTGAACGGAAGCCGTATTTCTAAGTTAAATTTTTTGCTCACCGGAAAATTAACATACAGATTATAATTGGAAATACTGTTGTAGATCAGGTAATTCCTTATATCAGGATGCTGATACTGGAAACCGACACGGCGTTTATCCAATGGAATATTGTGCAGGTAAGTAAACGAATGCTCGTAATAATTTTCATATGATTGCGACGGAGTAATAACCGGGTTATCCGCAAATGTGCCGCCGGAAAAAGCGCATATTAATAATGCTGAAAAATATAAAGCTTTTAAGTTCATAGTTGAATTCCCCTCCTCTTGAATTAAAAAGAAAATCCTTATCTTGAAGCAAGAAAATATATCCTTTCAAAATCAATAGCAAATAGGTTTTTAAGGATTTTCTTACTTTTCTTTCCCGCCTTATTTTGTTAATTTCTAAATCAAAAATTGAAGACAATGAGGGAATTTTTTATGAAATATAAGTTGATTTTATTATTGGCTTTGCTAACTGCTTTCCAACTTTTTAGCCAGGAGTCATCACAAACTTTCCTTTCACTTACAACAACAGGTGTTGAAAATTTTATTAAAGCTAATCCAACATACGACGGCAGAGGAACAATTGTAATTGTACTTGATACAGGTGTTGATCCCGGCGTTGATGGTCTTCTTAAAACATCTGCGGGAGAAACCAAAGTAATTGACCTGGTGGATTTTACAGGTCAGGGTGATGTTAAACTTTCTGAGGCGGAACTTACAAATGAAAACGGCGAAACTGTTGCGCGCGACGAAGCTGGTAAACTTACAGTTATGGGATTAAATAAACTTGAATACAAACCCGATGACAATAAATATCTAATCGGCAACTTTGATGAAGACAGGTTTCGTAATTCAAATGCCGGAATTAAAGATTTAAACGGCAATGGTAAGAATGATGATAATTATATCATTATTGTTTTTAAAACTTCGCTTGCAGGAGAAGCATTCTGGGTTGCTTACATTGATGCGAATGCCGATGGTAAAATTTCTGATGAGAAGCCATTGCGCAGCTTCAGAGAGAAACAGGATACCTTTCAAATCTTAAATCCAAACAAGTTTCCATACTTCACTTTTGCACTAAATATTTTTCCTGATGAAAAATTAGTAAATGTTTTTTTTGATGACGGTGCACATGGTACACACTGCGCAGGAATTGCTGCCGGATACCAGATTGGTAAATCTGATAACTTTAATGGTGTAGCACCCGGAGCAAAAGTAATCGGGCTTAAGATTGGCGATAATTCCAATGCAGGCGGAGCAACTATTACAGGCAGTATGAAGAAAGCATATTTATATGCAGATAAAATTTCCAAAGAGAAAAAAGAACCTTGCATTATTAACATGAGTTTCGGTATCGGTTCTGCAATTGAAGGAGATGCTGATATGGAAAAATTTCTTGATGATCTTTTAAAGAAAAATCCTTACCTGTATGTTTGTGTTTCTAATGGTAATAATGGTCCGGGAATATCAACCGCAGGTTTACCGGCATCTTCTAAGTATGTGTTTTCATCCGGTGCTGTTTTAGCCCAGGATGTGGGAAGAGATGATTATGGCTCTTCAATAAAAGAAAATATTATTCTTCATTTCAGTTCACGCGGAGGTGAAGTTGCCAAACCTGATATTTGTACACCGGGCGCTGCAACGTCATCTGTAACGGATTGGTCAGGTGGAGATAAAATGTGGGGAACAAGTATGGCTTCTCCGTACTCTGCAGGTGTAATGTCTTTGCTGCTTAGTGCGGCAAACCAGAAATTTGCGGGAGTAAAAATTCCTTCTCAGCTTTTATTTAAAGCAGTTAGAAACAGCGCTGATAAGATGGAAGGTTATACCGCTCTTGATTACGGCGGAGGTTTTGTTAATGTACCTAATGCATTTAAACTCCTTGAAAAATATATAAATGAAAAACAGATAGAAAAATTCCAGGATTATAATATTTCTTCCTTTGCACCGAATATGCCGAAGAGTAAAGCACAGTGCTTATATATCCGCAACGGAAGTATCTTAACAGAGAATGATAAATATCAATTTAATATTTCAAGAGTAAATCCTGATTCCAAAGAGAAATTTTATAGAATTTATAACCTTGTAAGCGATAACGATTGGTTAATTCCGCTTCAGAAGAAAACATATATAAGAAATAATGCTCCAACTTCTGTCACGGTTGTCTTTGATAAAACAAAGATGAAGGAGCCAGGATTGTACAACGGAAGAATTACCGCTTATCGTGATGATAAAACAAAATTCCAGGAATTTGAATTACAGGCAACAGTTGTAATTCCATTCGAGTTTAACAGCTCAAATAATTACAAAATGAGCTGGACTAACGAAACTCTTATGCCCGGCAGACATAAAAGATATTATCTTAATATTCCGCCCGGCGCAAGTGTTATGACGGTAAAGCTTGCAAATGAAACCGGTAAATATGCAAATGTTCTTTACCGGTTATTTGATCCGGACGGTGTTAATGTTTTCACTTCTCCAACAGTTAATACAAACGGTGAAGAAAGTTTTTCGATAAATAATCATCAGGCTCTTGCTTCCGGCGTTTACGAATTAGTTGTTCATGGACATTTTCTTGCAACGAATCTTTCAACATATAATCTTTCTGTTGAGTTTGGCGGAGTAAAACCGGAACAAGGTTTAACATTAATTCCTTTAGACGGTAAAGCTGAATTTGTTAATTACTTTAACCAGGTTAAACAATTTGAATTCAGCGGCGAACTTTTAGGTTTTCAAAAATCTTTTACCGCGAATTTAGATAAGAGCGACAAATACGTTTATCCTTTCGTGTTAAGAAAAGGTGAGCTTACAAAGTCTTTTAATGTTGAAGTGAGCAAGGAAGACTTTAACAAGGTAACGGATTTTTCTCTTTTAATTTTTGATGAGAAAGGAAATGCACTTGTAAAAAGTGGGCTTGATTATCCGCTCGGTGATATCGAAATAACAAATACATTTGAGAATGCCGACAGCACTATTCTTAAACTTGTTATCATTCCGGCATTTGTTAGCGAGCCGGGTGATATGAATGTGAATGTTGTTGAAACCACCAACGTAAAATCGACCCAGGCTTTCCAGGTGCAGAATGGTTTATCCAACAGGGTTGAGTTTTATCCCACAATAAAAAAACAGATTAATATTTACGCACCCAAACCGAATTTCTATTTTCCAAAGGATTCCAATCCTTACGGAACTATATATTTGAAGTCAACAAAATCAGATAAACAGGAAATGGAATTTCCTTTTTTATTATTAACTGAAGGAGATAAATAATGAGTGATGCTCATACCCCAAAAACAAATGGCGGACTGCCGGAGAATGCTTATAAAGAATTAAAACCGGGAGAAGAATATGTTCCGATTATGATTCCTTCTAAGATTTATCCCGAAGTAAATGTTTGGTCTGTTACATGGGGATTGGTAATGGCGGCAATATTTTCTGCTGCTGCAGCTTACCTTGGATTAAAAATAGGACAGGTATTTGAAGCCGCAATTCCAATCGCAATTATTGCTGTTGGTTTATCAACATTAGCAAAAAGAAAAAATGCATTAGGTGAAAACGTAATCATTCAATCAATCGGTGCAGCATCAGGAGTTATTGTCGCTGGTGCAATTTTCACAATACCGGCATTATATATTCTTGAATTGCAGGCACAGTTTTACCAGATATTCTTAGC
>CAZIDB010000006.1:31864-44209 GCA_964537965.1 uncultured Melioribacter sp.
ATGAACATTGGCGCAGCAGTGATGGGATTAGGTTACATTACCGGCCTGAAATACACTGCAATTATTGCCGCCGGTTCATTTGTCTCCTGGTTCTTACTTATTCCGGTTGTGGCTTATATCGGTAGTGGTTTGAATGAACCTCTTGGCGTTAATATTTCTTTGCTTGTAAAAGATATGACACCGGAACAAATCTTTTCAAATTATGTAAGGCATATTGGAATTGGCGGAATTGCAATGGCTGGCATAATAGGAATTATCCGTTCATCTAAAATTATTGCCTCCGCTTTTTCACTTGCAGTTAAAGAAATTTTCGGCGGTAAACTTGGCGATAATGAAAAACTTAGAACTCAGCGCGACTTATCGATGAAAATTATTGTGATAGGAATATTAGCAACTGCAATTTTAATTTATATCTTTTTCTTCTTTGGCGTTGTTACAAATGTAACCCATGCTTTGGTTGGGTTAGGAATAGTGCTCGTTATAGCTTTCCTCTTTACTACGGTTGCTGCAAATGCAATTGCAATTGTAGGCACTAATCCTGTTTCAGGTATGACTTTGATGACTCTGATTCTTTCCTCGCTTGTTTTAGTTTCTGTTGGTTTAACAGGCGAAGCAGGAATGATATCTGCATTAATTATCGGTGGTGTTGTTTGCACGGCATTATCAATGGCCGGCGGATTTATAACGGATTTGAAAATCGGTTACTGGCTTGGCTCTTCTCCTTACAAACAGGAAACATTTAAATTCCTTGGAACCGTTGTAGCTTCTGCTACTGTTGGCTGGGTTGTACTTGTGTTAAATCAAACTTATGGTTTTACAGGAGACAATGCATTAATTGCTCCGCAGGCTAATGCAATGGCAGCAGTTATTCAACCATTAATGTCCCAGCAACCCGCACCCTGGCTGCTTTATATTGCCGGAGCTTTTATGGCTCTTATTCTTACAATGTTAAAAGTGCCTGCTCTTGCGTTTGCTCTGGGTATGTACATTCCTCTTGAGTTGAATACTCCGCTTTTGGTTGGCGGTTTAATCTCTCACTTCGTTTCTACAAGAAGCAAAGATGAAAAGCTTAACAATGCAAGAAGAGAAAGAGGAACATTAATTGCGTCTGGATTTATTGCCGGTGGTGCGTTGATGGGTGTAATCAGTGCTATCTTCCGTTTCTGGGAGTTTAACTGGTTGTTACAGGAATGGCAGGAGACTCACGCTGCAGAGCTTGTTGCACTAATGATGTTTGCATTATTATGTTCATATATGATCTGGGATTCTCTCCGCGCTAAACCGGAAGAATGAGCCGACAACCTTCAGGGTCCCCATGTAGTTTTAAGTAAGAGACCCTGAAGGTTCTCTTACCACAGAGTAAGAGTAAGTTTACCAGCCGTAGGCTGGAGTAAGAGTATGAATAAGACAAAGAAGTTTTAAATGAACATCTCCGATTCCCGCAAATATTTTCCTTTCTTAACAAGCGGAATGATTTATATGAATCACGCCGCTATATCACCGCTGTCTTTACCGGTTGTGGAAGCAATTAACAGTTACATTAAAGTAAGATCAGAAACCGAGATTGAAAACTTTCCGGATTTTACAAAACTTACTGCAGAAACAAAAATCCTTTTAAGCGAAATGATGAATTCTCCTTCTGCAGACAGAATTGCTTTTGTAGAAAATACATCTAACGGGTTGAACATTCTTGCGCAGGGATTACAATGGAAGCAGGGTGATAGAATCATTCTTAACGACATCGAATTTCCGTCAAACGTTTACCCGTTTCTTAATCTGAAATCTTACGGTGTTGAAATTGATTTTGTAAAATCAAAAGAAGGGATAGTTACTGTTGAAGATATTGAAGCAGCAATAACACCAAACACAAGATTAGTCTCAATAAGCTTTGTGCAGTTCTTAAGCGGCTACAGGATTGACCTTGAACGTCTTGGCTGTTTATGCCGAAGTAAAGGAATTGTCTTTTGTGTTGATTCAATCCAGGGACTTGGTGCTCTTCAGCTTGATGTACAGAAATATAAAATTGATTTTCTTTCCAACGGTGGGCATAAGTGGCTTATGGGTCTTGAAGGGTTAGGATTCATTTATCTGACCGAAGAAATTCAGGAGCAGCTCAATCCGAAATATGTCGGCTGGACTTCCGTTGCTGATGCCTGGAACCTTCTTGATTACAATCTTACTCTAAGAAAATCTGCCGACTGCTTCCAGAACGGAACTCTCTCCTCCCCCGGAATAGTTGCATTAAATGCATCGCAAAAATTCCGTTTATCTCTCGGTTATAATGAAATAGAAGAAACGGTTCTTAATAACTCGGAGTATTTTATTTCATCTTTAAATGAAGCGGGAATTAAACCAATACTTAAGAATGTCAACAAAGAAAATCTTTCAGGTATTGTAAGCTTTAAGTCAGAAAAAGCAAACGAGATATTTGAAGCGCTTGAGAAAGAAAATATAACCGCTGCTGTTAGAGCTGGTGTTGTTAGATTATCTCCTCACTTTTATAATACACAAGATGAGATAGATAATGTGGTTTCAATACTAAAAAGAATTAGTTAATTTTCCCCTGACTTATTAGAACGTTTGATGAAATTTAAAAGAATATTATTCGTGCTTGGTTTGCTTCTGATTTTAAACTCATCCTTCTTTGCGCAATATAAAAACATCAGGATAAGTAAAGCATCATCAAGTGACCCCGAAGAAGTTTCAATTGCAATTAATCCGTTGAATCCAATGAACATTGCCGCTGGTGCAAATATCAATTATTATTATTTTTCAAAAGATGGCGGATTGACCTGGATAGAAGGAAGATTATCTTCAGCATTAGGTGTTTGGGGTGATCCGAGCGTTACTTTTGATCCATTCGGTAATTTGTTTTTTGGTCATCTTTCAAGACCTCAGTCAAATGGTTATTGGATTGACAGAATTGTTGTGCAGAAATCAGTTGATGGCGGCGCAAGCTGGAGTAACGGTATTGGTATTGGCTATCGCCCGCCGCAAAAAGAGCAGGACAAGGAGTGGTTGGTTTGCGATCATACAAATTCTGTTTATCGCGGAAATGTTTATATGTCGTGGACCGAATTTGATGATTACGGCAGTTCAAATAAAAGAGATAGTTCAAGAATTTTATTTTCTACATCTGATGACCAGGGGTTGAGCTGGGCTGAACCAATAATTATAAGCGATAGATGCGGAGATTGCTTTGATGATGATAATACTGTTGAAGGTGCTGTTCCCGCAGTCGGTCCTAATGGTGAAGTGTATGTAAGCTGGTCCGGACCACTTGGAATTATGTTTGATAGATCTTTTAATGGTGGAAAAACATGGGGCAAGGATATTTTTGTAAATAATCAACCGGGCGGATGGGTTTTTGATATACCGGGTATTAACCGTTGCAATGGCTTACCAGTTACCGTTTGTGACATAAGCAATTCAAAATACCGGGGAAATATTTATATCAACTGGTCGGACCAAAGAAACGGGATTGAGAACACTGATATTTTTATTTCAAAATCTTCTGACGGAGGAACTACATGGAGCGCTCCGATAAAAGTTAATGATGACAAATCAAACAAAAACCAGTTCTTCACCTGGGCATCGGTGGATCCAATTACAGGCGTTCTTTATGTGGTTTTTTATGACAGACGAAATTCAACAAGATTTTCTGATCCGCTTGAAACGGACGTTTATGTCGCAAAGTCTGTTGATGGTGGTGAGACCTTTACTAATTTAAAGGTGAGTGAATCATCGTTTATTCCTAATGCAGGAATATTCTTTGGTGATTATACAAACATTGCATCATATAATGGAATGGTGTACCCAATCTGGATGAGAATGGATGCTAATAAACTTAGCATTTGGACTGCCGTTATAAATGATAATTCTACCGGTTGCGAACAGGAAGAATTTAAATTGCCGGAAGAATTTATCCTGCAGCAGAATTATCCCAACCCTTTCAATTCGGAAACAATAATAAAATGGCAGCAGCCTAAAGCGGCAAATACCATGCTAAAGATTTATGATGCGGTTGGAAAAAATATTACTACTCTTGTAAATGAATTCAAACAGGCAGGCAATTATAGTTGCAAACTTAATACCGAAGATTTAAAAATGACAAGCGGTATTTACTTTTATCAGCTTATTGCCGGTGATTATATTGAAACAAAGAAATTAATTTTACTTAGATAATTTTTTGTGAGTAATAAAATGAAAGAAATAAGTAAAACCCAGGTTGAGGATTTCCTTTCTAATAAAAAAATGGTGATGATTGGAATGTCAAGAAATCCAAAGGATTATACCCGTAATCTTTCAAGGGATTTGGCTTTGCGCGGATATGAAATTATTCCCGTTAACCCAAACGCTTCTGAAATAAATGGGAAGAAATGCTTTTCAAATATTGCTGAGGTTGATGAAAAAGTTGATGCGGTATTAATCTTTACAAAAGGGGAAACACTTTCTGTTAATCTTGATGAAGCGATTAATAAAGGAATTAAACATATCTGGTTAAATTTTGATAAACCATTAACTCCTGAACTAAAAGGTAAAGTTGAAAAGTATGGAGAGCAGGGGGTAAACATAATTCATGGATTTTGTCCTTATATGTTTATAGAAAATCCGCAGTTCTTTCATAAGTTTCATCGTTTCTTTGCAAAGCGTTTTGGACAATTCCCAAAGTAATAAGTTATATGTTTCTTCGGTATTGTATTTTATTTGTTTAAAATAAAAAAGGCGGATATGAAACCCGCCTTTTTTTATAGGTTAATTATATTTTATCTCAGGTATTGAAGTTTCTTAACCATTGAGAATTCTTTGTTGCTTTCATGTGAATTTGCTACTAATCTGTAAATATAAATTCCGCTTGAAAGATTATCGGGTCTCCATTCTACTTTATGAATTCCCGAATCAAAATCTAAATCATTAATTAAAGTAGCAACTTCTTCACCCAGCATACTGTAAATCTTCAAACTAACAGAACTGTTCTCCGGTAATTCAAACTGTATCTGGGTTGAAGGATTGAATGGGTTAGGATAATTCTGTCTTAAGGCAAACTCATTAACAATAACATTAGATTTACCCAATACAACGTGAGTCTGGCCCCAGTTATTCATAACAACATAGAAATCCTCCGAATTAACTACACCATCACCGTTGCAATCTGCATAAGTAGCAGCGGCAGGAATCCAGGCAGTTGCAAGCTGTGCAGCCCACTCCGAAGAAACAGTAGCTCTTGGTGAACCGGTTTTATTTTCATATAGTTTTAATATGTCCCAATCTGCCTGATCAACAACGCCGTCATTATTGGCATCACCAGGCCATACTAAAAGCTGTGCTGATGTACTTGAGCCAATTGTAAATACATCGTTTGATACAACATAGTTTCCGGCTTCTCCAAACTTAGTTATTCTAACTAAACATTGAGTGGAAGGAGTATTAGGAATTGGCCAGGCGAATGTTAAGTTATTTCCAAGATATCTTGATTTAATAATATTCCAGGTTGTGCCTCTGTTTGTTGAATATTCAATTTTAACATAAACAGTTGCAGCGGAAGTATTATTACCTGCTTTTGACAATGTCTCTTTAGAGGAAGTACCGGCTGCAGGAGTAAGACCGCCAAGAATCCAGACTATGTTTCTAGTTGTCCCGGGCATATAAATTTCACCACCGTTAGGCGTAACTAAGAACATATTGCTTGATGTTGTTTCTGCTCCGGGAGCGCCTTCAACTCTGATTAATTCCCATCCGCCTTTTGGTGAAAGGTTCATTGGGTTAGCCATACCTGCATATAATGCAGAGCCATCAGAGATTAAGTTTCTTACGCCGTAACTTGTTTCATTGTTTAAACCATTTTGAGAAACTGGCATAGCAGGGAAATTAGGTGAAGTGAATTTCCATAAATCCGCACCTAAATACTTTGAAAGGCCTAACTGATTAATTACTTCTTGTATCTGAGGAGGCAATTCAGGAATAATGCTCATAAACGGTATAAATGCGAGGAAACTCCAATCCATTGTTCCAACATATAACCTGTTTTTGAATACATTCATTGACCAGGTATAATTGTTAAAGAAGTTGTTTATACCGGAAAGGCCAAACAGTGGTAATTGGTGCATGTTATTAGGGACAAATCTCCATCCGCATCCACAACCGGGAGTTTCTTCAGCTGATCCTCCAATTGGTTCGCAAGGATAGTATCTTGGTAAAATAGGATTTCCGTAAAGCAGCTCAACGTTGAAAGCACAATGTCCCTTGGATTCGTCACTCACATCCTTTGCTAAAGGAGGCATTTCATCGAAATCGCATCTGAAAATTGAAATTGATCTATGAGCGCCAAGAATTCCAATTATACTCTCTATTGGGCTCCAGTGATCCCTTTCTCCATAATAACGGTTAACTGCAAGTCCGGCAAGAAAAGGAACATGCATTGTGCCCCAGTATAATTTTCCTCCATATGATGCTAAAGCGCCGCCGCCATATGTCATAGCAACTACAGGATCTGGTTCGTACTGCATTACACTCCACACCTGGTTCCAACCCCCGGCGTTAGCTTCAGTTAAACCATCAAAAGGAATTATAGGGCTACGCCAGATGCCGGCATATTGTGGAGTATGTCCGCTAATAGAAGGCCAGGTATTTACATATAACCTTCCATTATGATAAGCGATCTCAGCAGCATCCGAACCCAAAGCGCCAACAAGCTCGAACTGGAAAGGATCATCAACAGTTCCTCTCCATCTCAATACAGCACCGCCAGGAGCAAAAACATCAGTATTATCAACTGATTTGTTTAATGATTGATTTAAATTATTAAGGTAGCTGCTGCTTGATGCGAGGCCATCTTTTATGCCAATTCCAAAATATAAAACGCCGTTGACGACTATCCATTTTCTAATATTATCTGCATAGCCGTAACATCCAAAACCGGCAATTTCATCTAAATCATTAATTGTTGTTGAACCAATATATTCCCCTGTATTTGCATTAAATGCGAAAAGATTTATACCGCCATCTGCATGGCCATCTTCTAATTGTGCGCCTGTTGTTGTAGGGCCAAGACCACCGGTGTTAGGTCCGCCTAAAAATACTACTCCATTTAAAGCTCCTGCTGAACGTAATCCAACAGTATGATGTAATCTTGTTTTGCCAAGATCATCTAATAAATCGGTTTTTTCCATTAGCAAATCAGTTGCAGTATTATACATAAAAATACGTGGGGGTCTCCAATCCGGAAAAATTGCCTCCGGGTACCAATCCCATGTATGAACACCTTCACAAACATAGCAATTGTTTTCATGGCCGCCAGCCATACCAAGATAACCGGCTTCAACCAAGCAAACAACGTTTGGAGCAGTACCAAACCAAATATTTACTCCATCCTTAACAACGCCCCAGACGTATGCGTCGTTAACTTTAGGAGTGCCGTTGAACTCTCTTAATGAAGGGTCATAATTATTGCGGGGATCACCAATACCATAATAATCCTCATCCGGCTGAGCCTTTGCGAGCAGAGTAAAATCAATAATGCTCGAGGTTTCGTCGGGGATTATAGTTTTGTGAAGTGTATTGGTTTGTGGGTTATTATAAGCATCCTTCCAGAATTTCATCATTACTTTAAGTGCAGAATCTTGTTCCTGCGCAAAACTTGATGAAAAACTTCCCAGTATGAATATAATCAGTAGCCTGGTAAATTTTGTTTTCATAGTCAACCTCAAATTATTTATATAACAGTTCAGGACTTTCAAAAACAAAAAAAAGTGAACAGGACAAAATGTAAAGATCAAAAGAATTAAAACAAATTCTATTGCTATACTATACAGTAAATATTAGAATTACACCTTAACTTTCTGTTGCGAATTTAATATTAAAAATTCTGATAGTCAACATTATCATATGAATTAAATCACAATGTTTTAGCCCCATAAACGGATGGGGTCAAAACATCTACTCCTTACCTAAAGAAAAGCCTGGAGGTATCTGAAAAAACTGTTGTCAAGTTTATTCTTCTAAAATCTGTTTTTTCTATTCCCTGATTAGGTACCAGATATCCGGGCCACCTTCAAGATAATTTAATGGTTCGGTTTTAGTTCTGTCCTGCTGATCGATATATTTAATTTTAGCATCCTTAACAATAAAGTTGTATTTGCCAAAGATATTATTGTCAACAGTAACAACAAACTGATAATTACCATCCTTCAGCAAATCCTTTGCCTTAAATCTTCCCTGATCAAAATTAAATTTCTTCTCTAACCATTGTGAAGGCATAAAAAGGGCATCAGCCTCTTTTTTCCAGGATGTTATTTTTTTCCCATCCTTCAATAATTCTACCTGTACTTTCGGTTTTTTTCCTTCAAGAGATTTTGACCGGAACCAGGTTGAAAACCAAACGGCAGATTCGGGATCATTATCCTTTAAATAAATAAAAGCATAATCTTTCCATGCGCCTTCAAGATAATAACCATCTCCCGGTTTGTAAGGATCAGTACTTTTTTCAACACTTACGGAAAAAGGAAAATTTAAAAGCGGTTTATCTCTGAAAAGGAATTCCAATGAATAATTCCCGGCTTCTTTTATAAACGGAGCTTTAGCAACATCGTGATTTACCAACCAGAAAAAAGCACCTTTAAGCTGCCCAACTTTCCAGTGATACTCCTGAACAACATCTGCATCTTTTTTTAAAACCAAAGTGATTGCCTTCTGCATTTCTTTCTTATTGGTTAAAAGTTCAGGAGGTAAAAATGCTGCTAAAATTGCATTATCATCATCACCCGTAACAAATCTAAATACTCCGTTTCCCGCATTCAGGTTTATACCGTTGAGAACAGAATAATATACCATTGATGGCGGTAAGTCCTGGGATAAAATCTGATTAGTAAAAAGGAGAGAAATAAGGAACAGTGAGAAGAAAAATTTAAAAGATAGATTTTTCATGACACCCTCTTTTCTGTTAGAAAATTTAATATTGTTTTTATTCAATCTGCCGCAAAATTTTTTTTATTTCATAGCATTTTAAATTATACAATTAACTTAACTTGTTGTTTATATTTTTCCAGAAATAATCAGAAGTCTGTAAAATGAAAAACTATGTATTCAATTTTATATTAAATCTTTCTTTTGCGTTTTTATGTTGAATGGGAATAATAAAAGGATATAAATAAACCGTTAACCTTGGCTTTACAGAAACCAGAATTAACTCCTCAATACTCAACTTTTATAGCCCTTCTATTATTGAGAGATAACTTAGTCTAAATATTTTTGTCTGTCAATATCTTTTATATAAAAGGGATTACATTTGAGTAAAAAAAAGAGAGCATTTGATAACATTGTTAAGAAAAAGTGATTATTTCAATTAATGAAAAACAATCCTTTTCAATTAAGTAGTATTAAATGTCATAATTATTTTTTTATCTGTTTATATAAAAAACCGTGTAAAGTATTTCCAACCGGTACTGTTATTTTAATAAGCTTCCCTTTTATATAGTATGGAATATAAATGAATCCTTCGATTGTATCAGCCAGACGCATAGTGGTTTTTCGTAAAACATTATTTTGCCAGAATTCTTTTTTATCATTAAGTGAGGCAATTCTGTTCTCAAAATTAATCTCATTCTCTTCAGCACTTCTTTGCCAATTTTCTCTAAGAATTTGTTTCTCAATTATTTCTTCTTGGCTTTTGTCTTTGCCTATTGCAACAATTTCACTTGTTAGATCTGCAACTGCAACAATAAAATTGAGGCCGTCAGTTGTCTGTTTTGTTGCGCTGGCAGAATTAATTGAACGGTTGATCTGTTCAATCTGACTTTCCGGATCAAGCGCAAATATTTTATAATCTTTTTTATCAAGCTCAGGCTCAACTATTTCTATATAAATTTCGCCGGGATCAAAGATAAATGGTGTATCCTGAAAACTTTTTACCTTTATATAAAATACAAACATATCCTGATCCTGATCTTCAAAGTTAAGTGTAACTCTTGCTGAAGTATCTGCTTTACTAACATATTCTCTTCCCATATAAAACTCAGATTCTTTTTCGGATGATTTAATTGAGAACACAGGAGTAGCTGCACAAGAATAGAAAATAAGAGATGCTATTAAAACTAAAATTAAATGAACCACTTTCATAAAGACTCCTGAAATTTTCGTCTTGTTATATCTATATTCATACCAAAACTTAAATGACATTATGGGCAGAAAATTAAATGGCTAAATCTGCTGATGTATAATTTAGGAGTCAGTATTGTATGATTTAGTGAGAAGATTTATATCCGATTGAATTGGGTCTATTGAAAAACAAATTTGCTTTCAAAATTACAATTAGTGTCCAATCGTTTGCTTTATAAATGAATTATGCTACCTGCTAAGACATGATATTCTGTTTTTCATATATGTTTATAATAAAAATTTACTTTGAACCTCCTTCTTCATATATAAGAAATTAAAAGATTCTTTATCAGGACAGATACATTCTTTAACAGCCTAACTTATAAGCTAAATAGATATGATTGAAAGCAATTCTACAATAACTAATAATAAAGACTATGTAATTATTTGATTGATGTGGTGACCGAGATGTTTTACGTAATCATTAAATAACCATTCTAATGTTACAGGTTCTTCTTTCCCGATGTTACATTGATTATTGAATTTATCTTTGGGAATTACCGATATGACGTATGCAAGATGTTTATTATAACTTTTCCAAAGAGTAATTAGGTTATCACTTGAGGCATTATTAAAATCCTCTGTAGAAACCCACTTGTTCTGATCGTAAGTGATTGTTGGGTTATCTTCAAATTGAACTCTTACAAATCTCTGATGATTATTTGCTGCGGAGTCAATCAGGTGACCCAGTATTTCTTTCCTGGACCATTTTCCCGGAGCGCTTCGATGATTCCAATCCTCCAGTGAAATTTCAATTAATAACAGACTTGTTTCTTCCACTATTTTTATTAATTCCTCAGAAAAATTTTTCATATTGCTTACCCCTGTTTATATAAATATTTTTAATTGCATACAATTAAAACTCGCCAATATATAATTGTATTCTTTAATATAGCCGGACGGTTAATCCGTTCCGGCAAGAGAATATTTAATTCTATAAATATCTAATCTTCCTTTCGATTTATCTTTCATGTAAGTTGAATAATAAATTGATGAATTATCCAAGGGATTAATGGAAGAACCGAAATTCCATGTTCCCGGGATGTTTATTTTATTGCTTATCTGTACGGGAATTGAATACCCATCATTTGACAAGTAGCTTATATACAATAACGTCTCATCTTCATTTATTTTTCTTGTAAACAAAATTGTATTGTTGTCATGCAGAAAAACAGGATCAAAATCATCTTCAACAGAATTGATTTCATCAATTGTCTTTGGAGAACTCCAGCCATCTGACGTTCTTTCACAAACGTAAATATCGTGTTTGCCTTTTCCATTTAATCCATCAGTACAAAAGAGAAATTTATTTCCATCCGGAGATACAGTAGGACCCCATTCATCTTCTGCAGTATTAAATATATCTCCCATATTTACGGGTGAACCGAATGCATTTGTTACAGAATCATATTGAACATAGTAAATGTCATCTCCGCCAAATCCGCCGGGGCGGTTAGAAAAGAAATAAAGTGTTTTGCCATCAGCAGAAAAGCACGGATCGAAATCGTTATCAACAGAATTAAAAGAAACCGGCTTGGGATTACACCAGACATTTCCTGCTCTTTCACATTGCCAGATATCGAAACCGCCAACACCATTTTCTTTCCCGATTGTTCCCCACAGTGCATATTTACCATCCGGTGAGAAAGTTATTTTAACTTCGGATACTTCTGTACAGATAATGCCGGGTGCAAACAATTCGGGATCACTTATAAAATTTATGCTCTGGCAAAAAGCTGCCGAGCTATAAATAAACAGAAGAACTAATGTTGTCTTTTTCATGATACCGCAATTTTATTTTACTTAATCATCATTTTTTTGATGGAGAAATATTCTTTTTAAAGTTAAGAGATCTTCTATTTCGATAATTAATTCTCAATAGTGCACTTAATTCTGTACAAATATTATTTTAAGAAAACTTTGCATCCTAACAATGATATCCCTGACCGACAGACTATAACAGCAAAGACGGAATTGTCAGCCTGCTTACGCAGGCAGGCGCCACTTTAATTTTTATTTATCCTCCTTTAGCAAAAATCAGTTTAAAAAACCGAATTAATTTTACACAACAAACTATCTGCCGAAGGAAGAGAGGCGGTCGCCGTTAAGTCCTATGTTGTGAGTAATATTTATATTAAAATCGTTTAACAATATTAGTCTAATTTCTTCTTCATTTTTTAAGCTCTGTTCAGA